>NZ_JBIAUG010000003.1:0-271087 GCF_042892575.1 Streptomyces sp. NPDC001744 | reverse complement strand
TAACTCCTTTATCAACCTGTTTTTCATCCCCGCCCCCCCTCGGTCGGGCTGGGGGGGGGGGGCCGGCCGGGGGGCGGGCCCGCGGGCGGGGGGCCCCGCCCGGGGGGGCCCCCGCCCCCCCGGCGCGAAGAAGGGGAAGGACCGATGCAGGACCCGTCACAGCCCTGGTACGCGCCCCGTCCGTCACCGGAGGCGGTTCCCGGCAACCCCTACGTCGCGGAGGGCTCCACTCCGCCGCCGGCTCCGGCCCGCCGAAGACGCCCCGGCAGAGGACCGCTGCTCACCTCGGTCGTCGTCCTGCTGCTCCTGGCGGCGGGCGCCGGGGCGTACGCCCTCCGGGACGGCGCACGGAGCGGTCCGGACGTGCCCGTGGCCGCGAAGAGCACGGGCCCCTCCCGGACGCCGGGCGCCTCCCGCACCCCGGCGGCCCGCACGCCCGCGCGGATCCCCACGACGCGGGAGATCAACGCCGGGCGCGGGGCGGGGGACGCCACGGGGTGGATCGTCGACGACCGCACCGACCTGCCCCGGCGGAGCATCGCGCTCCACGACCCGTGGGTCGTCGGCGACACCGTCGTCCAGGCGATCCACCGGAAGGTCGTCGCCCACCGCCTCTCCGACGGCGCCGAGGTGTGGAGCGTGCCGCTGCCCACCCCCGTCTGCGAGACGCCGGTCGCTCCGGCGTCCGACGGCAAGGTCGTCGTGGTCCACCGGAGCAGCCAGGCCCGGAACGGGAACCGGTGCAACCAGCTCCGGATGATCGACCTCCGGACCGGGAGGACCGGCTGGCAGAGGAAGCTGACCGAGACCGGCGCCGGGGACGACACGATCGTCGTGAACACCGCCGTCAGCGGTGACGTCTTCGCGGTCACCCAGAGCATGAGGGCCGCCGTCTACCGCGTCGCGGACGGCACCAAGCTGTACGACATCCCCATGGAGAACCCGGGCAGGTGCCATCCGGACGACGTGGCGGGCGGCACCCGGCTCCTGGTGAGCTCCGAGTGCGCGATCAGCGTGGACCGGAGCAGGACGTACAGCCAGCTCAGGGAGGTCGAGCCGCGCACCGGCAAGGTCCTCTGGCGCTACCGGACCCCACCGGGCTGGAAGATCGGCAAGGTGCTCTCCGTCGATCCGGTGGTCCTCACCACCCTTCACGCCGAGGAACGCACCGACAACTGGCGGGTCGTCTCCCTGGGACCGGGCGGGAAGCCCCGCACCACCATCGACCCCCGGGGGAAGGGCTTCGCCTACTGCGCCGGCGCGGGGGAGTCGGGCGAGAACATCCAGAACTGCGGGGGCACCCTGGTCGGCGCGCGGACCGTCGTGCTGGGAGGGGCCGACCGGGTCGGCGCCTACGACCTCGGCACCGGGAAGCTCCTCTGGGGCGTGAAGTCCGCCGACACCACCCTCCACCCCCTGCACGCGGAGGACGGCACGCGGGCGCTCGTCTACGAGACCCCCGGGCCGGACCGGCCGGGCGGGGTCCTCCGGCTCGGGCCCGGCGGCGCGGACACGAAGCAGCAGGTGCTGCGGCACCCGCTGTCGGCCCGCGCCGTGGAACTCCGCATGGACGCCGGGAAACTGGTCTACGCCGGCGGCCGGGTCGTCATCACGCCGGCGAACGTCAGCGGGGACGACGCGGACCACGAGGCCCGCATGCTGTCCTTCGCACCGGCGGGACCGTGAGTCGGGCTCCCGCGGCCCGGGGACGCGCGGTCTCCCGGGCCGGACGGGTGCCGCGCGCTCAGCCGCGGAAGGCGGCCGGGCGCTCGGGGGAGGCGGCGGCGAGGGCCTCGGTCACGGCGTCGGCGCCGGCCCGGAGGCCGTAGACGGGGGTGCCGGGCTGCTGCCGCCAGGAGTCGTCGACGCCGCCGGCGTCGACGGTGTCGAAGCCCAGTTCGTCGATGAGGGCGCGGACGGTGTTCTTGGCGGCCCCGTCGTCACCGGCGACGGGTACGGCCATGCGCTCGGGGTCCCCGGCCGGGCGCGGCCGGTCGAGGATGTCCTGCGCGTAGGTGCCGTTGAACGCCTTGACCACGGGGTGTCCCAGGTGGTTCTGCGTCCAGCGGCTCTCGGTCAGGCCCTCGTCCTCGATGGCGGCGATCCGGCCGTCGCGCTCCCTGGGGTAGTAGTTGCAGGTGTCGAGGACGGCGAAGCCCTCGGCCGCCCCGGCGAAGAGCTTCTCGGGCAGGTCGGGGACGTTCTTCAGGGGAACGGTCACGACGACCACTTCGGCGTCGCGGGCGGCCTCGGTGACGGGCACCGGGGTGGCGCCGGTCTCCTCGGCGAGCGCGGTGAGCGTCTCGGGCCCCCGGGAGTTGGCCACGGACACGGTGTGGCCGAGGGCCGTGAGACGACGGGTGAGGTTGCCGCCGATGTTGCCGGCGCCGATGATGCCGATCTTCATGAGACGTCCTTCGTGAGCGTGGTGGGGCCGGCCGGTCCCACCACGCGCCGGGGCCGGCCGGTGCGGCGCCGGGGGCGCCGCGACTCCTCGTCGGTGAGGAAGAACACCACGGCCCCGGGGTTTCTTCCGGACGCGCGGTCCCACCGGTCTGCCCGTGTCCCGTGTCCCGTGTCCCGTGTCCCGTGTCCCGTGCCTGCGCTCGCTGCCCGTGCCCGCCTGCGGGGTCCCGCCGCCGCGGGGGTCAGTCGCCCCGGCGGACCCGCGCGGCCCGGCGGGCCTCGGCGGTCTTGCGGGCCTCGGCGGCGCGCCGGGACTCGTTCTTGGCGCGGCCCGGGCGGCCCGGGACCGTGCCGATGCCCCGGAAGACCGCCCCGCCGCGCTTGACGCCCTCCTGGCTCGGCGCGCTGCCGTCCACCGGTACGCCCGTCGGCTTCCGGGCGCCGGTGATGCGGGTCAGCGCGGCCTCCCCGGAGCGGACCCGGGTGACGTGGGGCCGGATGCCCGCGTCCGCCATGACACGGGCCACGTCCTGGCGCTCCTCGGGCGTGACCAGGGTGACGACGACGCCCGACTCACCCGCCCGCGCGGTGCGCCCGCCCCGGTGCAGGTAGTCCTTGCCGTCGGCCGGCGGGTCCACGTTGACGACGAGGTCGAGCGCGTCGACGTGGATGCCGCGCGCCGCCACGTTGGTGGCGACCAGGACCGTGACCTCACCGGCGCGGAAGCGGTCCAGGGTGCGGGTCCGCAGCGGCTGGGACTTGCCGCCGTGCAGGGCCGCCGCCCGTACGCCGCTGCCGAGGAGGTGCTTGGTGAAGCGGTCGACGGCGTGCTTGGTGTCGAGGAACATGATCACGCGCCCGTCGCGGGCGGCGATCTCCGTGGCGGCGGCGAACTTGTCGGCGCCGTGCACGTGGAGCACGTGGTGCTCCATGGTGGAGACGGAGGCGGTCGACGGGTCGACGGAGTGGACGACCGGGTCGGTGAGGTAGCGCTCGACGAGCAGGTCGACGTTCCGGTCGAGCGTGGCCGAGAACAGCATGCGCTGGCCCCCGGGGCGCACCTGGTCGAGCAGCTCGGTGACCTGCGGCATGAAGCCCATGTCGGCCATCTGGTCGGCCTCGTCGAGAACGGTGACGCCCACCCGGTCGAGACGGCAGTCCTTGCGCTCCACGAGGTCCATGAGGCGGCCCGGGGTGGCGACCAGGACCTCGGCCCCGTCGCGCAGCGCGGTGGCCTGCCGGCCGATCGACATGCCTCCGACCACGGTCGCCAGGCGCGCCCCCAGGGCGGACGCGTAGGGGGCGAGCGCGTCGGTGACCTGCTGGGCCAGTTCCCGGGTGGGGACCAGGACCAGGGCGAGCGGCCTGCGGGCCTCGGCCCGGCGCCCGGCGGTGCGTACGAGCAGCGGCAGCCCGAAGGCGAGCGTCTTGCCCGACCCGGTCCGTCCGCGTCCGAGGACGTCACGGCCCGCGAGGGCGTCGGGCAGGGTGGCGGCCTGGATCGGGAACGGCTCGTCGGCGCCGAGGCGCCCGAGCACCCGGAGCACCTCGGGGGGCAGGCCCAGACCGGCGAAGCCGGTGACCGGGGCCGGGTCCCGGGGGGCGGACGGCGCGGACGCGTCCTCCGGCGCGGCGTGGTGCCGCGTGTCGTCCGTACGGGGGGTGCTGTTCATGGGGAGGAACCTTCCTCGAAACGGTGCGCCCCGAGGAACCCGAGGAATTCGCGACGGGCGGCAGCCCGTGGATCACCGCGACGTACCGAACACGTATGCCCGCGGACCCGGGTCCGCCGAAGGGGGGGAGAGCGGTGGCCGGTCCGTGAAAGAGCCTGGAGAACACGGGGAGTCCGGGAACACGGAGCCCGGAAAACACGACGGGCCGGGGCCCTCACCACATGGGTGGGGACCCCGGCCGCGTCGGACGTGTCAACGTCAGGCGGGGAGGATGTTCTCCGCCTGCGGGCCCTTCTGGCCCTGCGTGACGTCGAAGGTCACCTTCTGGCCTTCCTGGAGCTCACGGAAGCCGGAGGTGGCGATGTTGGAGTAGTGGGCGAACACGTCCGGGCCGCCACCCTCCTGCTCGATGAAGCCGAAGCCCTTTTCCGAGTTGAACCACTTCACGGTGCCAGTAGCCATGTCATATCTCCTTCGGGGCGTAGCCCTGGGAACCGCACTGTGCGATCCCCGGCGTCGCCGTGATGATTGCCCCGTCCGGAAAACTGCACCGAAAACACGACAAGTGCCTGACGATGTCGAATCGTCGAAGGCACTTGTAAGTATTTGGGAACCACAACTGCAACTGATGTCGACTGTAGCACCTCCAGGGGCCCTCGTGCGAGAAATTCTCAAATTTCTCACCCGGGGTCGCCGGGAACAAAATCCGGGCCGCCGCCCCCGCCGTCGCCGGGCCCCCCGGCCGGTCCGCCCGTCCACGACGACGGCGGCGGCGCTCCGCACCCCCGTCCGGGGGTGCGGAGCGCCGCCGCCGGGCGCGGGGGTCAGGCCGCCGGGGACGGGAAGGTCGGGTACTCCACGCCGGAGACGTGCTGGACGACCCGGATGACCTGGCACGAGTAGCCGAACTCGTTGTCGTACCACAGGTACAGGATCGCGTTGTCGCCGTCGACCTTGGTCGCGCCGGCGTCCACGATCGACGCGTGGCGCGAGCCCACGAAGTCCATCGAGACGGCGTCGGGGGCCGTGGTGAAGTCGATCTGGCGCTTCAGCGGCGAGTGCAGCGAGACGTCGCGCAGGTACTCCAGGACCTCGTCGCGGGTGGTCTCGCGGCCCAGGCGCAGGCTCAGGATCGCGATCGAGACGTCCGGGACGGGGACGCGGATCGAGCTGCCGGTGATCGGGGCCTTCAGGTCCGGCAGCGCCTTGGCGACGGCCGAGGCGGCGCCGGTCTCGGTGATCACCATGTTGAGCGGCGCGGAACGGCCGCGGCGGTCGGCCTTGTGGTAGTTGTCCAGGAGGTTCTGGTCGTTCGTGAACGAGTGGACCGTCTCCACGTGGCCGCGCAGCACGCCGTACTCGTCGTCCATCGCCTTCAGCGGCGGGACGATCGCGTTGGTGGTGCAGGAGGCGCAGGACAGGACGCGCTCGTCCGGCTTGACCGTGTCGTGGTTGACGCCGTGCACGATGTTGGGCACGTCGCCCTTGCCGGGCGCGGTCAGGACGACCTTGTCGATGCCGGGGCGCAGGTGCTTGGACAGGCCCTCGCGGTCGCGCCACTTGCCGGTGTTGTCGATCAGGATGGCGTTCTCGATGCCGTACGCCGTGTAGTCGACCTCGGAGGGGTCGTTGGCGTAGATCACCTTGATCGTGTTGCCGTTGGCCACGATCGCGCTGTTCGCCTCGTCGACCGTGATCGTGCCCTGGAACTGGCCGTGGATGGAGTCGCGGCGCAGCAGCGAGGCGCGCTTCACGATGTCCTCGGCGGCCCGCTCGCCACCGCCGCGCACGACGATCGCGCGCAGTCGCAGACCGTTGCCGGAACCGGCCTTCTCGATGAGGAGGCGGGCGACGAGGCGGCCGATGCGGCCGAAGCCGTAGAGGACGACGTCGCGTCCGTCGCGGCGCTCGATCTTGTTCTCGCCGATGGCGCCGGCGACGGCCTCGGCGGTGAACTCCGCCACCGAGAGACCGCGGTCGTCGCTCTTGTAGTCGGCGGCCAGCATGCCGATGTCGATCTGGGACGGGCCGAGGTCGAGGGTGGTGAGCGTCTGGAGGAAGGGGAGCGTCTCGGTGACCGACAGCTCCTCGCCGGCTATCTGCCGGGCGAAGCGGTGGGTCTTGAGGATGCTGACCACCGACTTGTTCACCAGGGAGCGGCTGTGGAGGAGGACGGTGACGTCCTGCTCCCGGTGCAGCTTCCCGATGATCGGGATCATCGACTCCGCGATCTCCTCGCGGTTCTTCCAGCTGGTGAACGAGTCGTCATTGACAGTCACAAGTTTATCTTTCGAGCTAGGCGGCGCTCATATGGTAACCCCGGGCCCATTCGATCGATCAAGGGGGCCGCGGTGTGACGAGGGCCCCTTGTGGCGCCCCCGTACGCCGTCTCCGAAACCCCGTACGCGCCGAGCCGCCGATGACCGTGCGACCGTCGGGAAGGGTTCCGGCGCGCGTCGCCCGCCGGGGCCCGCCACCGCCCGTGACGCCCCCGGCGCGCCGCTCCCGGGTTCCGTCAGCGCCCCTCGGGGACGTCCGCCGCGCCCCCGGCGTCCTTGGCCTTCTCCTCGGGGTCCGCCGTGCAGGTCACCTCGTCGCGCGGGGTGTAGTGGGTCTTGTAGGTCTCCCGCTTCACCTCGGCGCCGCCCTTCTTGAACACCCGGTCCACCGCGATGTCGAAGCCCTCCAGGGGCGGCTGCGGCACGCACGCCTTGCCGGTGCCCTCGCGCTTCGAGGGCTGCGTGAGGTGGGTGCGCGGACCGGCGACCGCCTCCACCGAGTCGTACTTCTTCGTCCCGAGGAAGCTCACGGTGACCGAGGAGTCCGTCGCGCTCGCCTTGATGTAGATCGGCTTGCCGGTGTCGTTGAGGAACCTCAGGTCCAGGCTGCCCCAGGCGACGGTCGCCTCGCGGCCGGCGGGGTAGCGCTCGATGTAGAAGGAGTGGGCGCCGTGCTCGACCGGCTTCACCCCCGCGAAGAACATGGCGTTGTAGACGGTGGTGGCCATGGCCGACACACCGCCGCCGGGCGCGGAGCGGTACTGGCCGTCGAGGATCATCGTGCCGTCCACGAAGCCGTTCTCCGGGGTGCGCTCGCCGACCGTTTTGTTGAAGCTCCACACCGCGCCGGGCCGCACCAGCGAACCGTCGATCAGCTCGGCCGCCCGGCCGATGTTCTTCGTCCGGTACGGCGCGGAGGGGAAGTTCACCGTGAACGACGACATCTGCTCGGTGACGCCGAGCCGGGCCAGTGACGCCGAGGTGAGATCGGGGTCGGTGACCTCGGTGGCCACCGCGGCGGTACGGGCCGCCGCCCCGGTCCTGGTGAGCAGCGGGCGCACGGCGTCCCCGAGGGCCTTCGCGGTCACCTCGTGGCCCGGACGGCCCTCCGACTCCACGACGACCCTGCCGTTCCGCACGCCGAGGGTCGACTCCGTCGGCGCGTTCGTCAGGGAGGCGAGCGGCCGGGCCACGTCCGGGTCGCGCCGCAGCGCGTCCGCGTCGAGGTGCCCGCCGAGGCGTCCGCCGTCGTTCTTCACGGTGAGGTGGTGGCTCAGGGTGGCCGGGGAGATCCGCAGGCGCTCGCCCCCCGCCGTGAGCGTCACGGGGCCGGAGACGGCGGGCTTCGCGTACGCGTCGAGGAACCGGGTGATCTCGGCGGCGGGCAGCTTCGGCTGGGTCAGGGCGACGGGCAGGGTGACCGGCGCCGCGCCGGTCGCGGCCGGGTAGGCCGCGCGCAGGGCCTCGGCGGCCCGGGCCGTGTCCAGCTTCCGCCCCGTGACCGGGTGGGTGGCGACGGCCTTCCCCTCGCGGAAGGCGACGGAGCCCTCGCGGACCGCGCGGTCGTTCTTCTTCGCCAGGTCGGCCACGACGGCCCGGGCCCTGTCCCCGTCGTACGCGAACACCGGCCGGATCTCGCGCGCGCCGGAGGAGAAGAGCCGCCGGACGACGGTGACGGGGTCGCGGGAGGGGTCCGCCGCCCGCTCGACGGTCTTCGCCACGTCCACGGTCAGTCCGGCGGAGGCCGGGTCCACGGTGGTGGGGGCGGCGTCCTCGCCGACCCGCACGGGTATCGGGGCCTTCCACTCGGCCGGGGCCCCGGCGGCGAGCTTCGCCTCGGCGCGGGCGCGGCTCATGCCGCCGATGTCCACACCGGCGACCCGGGTGCCGGCGGATATGTCGTCCCCGGTGGCGAGCAGCCCCGCGCCGTACAGGCCCCCGGCGGCGACGGCGGCCACGCCCGTCGCGATCGCGGCCGTCCTCAGGCGCGGACGGCGCCCCTCGCGGGGCGTCGGGGCATGGTGGGTCGTGGGGCGGGGCACGCGCTCTCCCGGGGCGTCGGGGATGGGGGGAACCCCTCGACGGTACGCCGAAAGAGTGTCTTGTGTATATAAGGCCCTTTTGACCTGCGGGAATACCGAATGCGGCGGAATGCGTGCGGAGCGTGGTGGTGGCGTGTTCGGCCGGAGGGCCGGGGCGCCGCACCGCGTCCGGGCCCGCTCCGACCTGTGGCCGGGGCGCTTCCCGGGGCCCCCGGGGCGCCCCGCCCCGCCTGGTAGGTTCGCGTGAGACGCAGGCGGGGCGGCGGGCCCGGGGGAGGAGCGGCACATGACGGCGAGCGGGCGACGGACCGGCAGGCCCACCCTGGAGGAGGTCGCCGCGAGGGCCGGGGTGGGCCGGGGCACGGTCTCCCGGGTCGTCAACGGCTCCCCCAAGGTGAGCGAACAGGCCAGGGCCGCCGTCCAGCGGGCCGTGGCCGAACTCGGCTACGTCCCCAACCGGGCCGCCCGCGCCCTCGCCGGCAGCCGCACCGACGCCGTCGCCCTGGTGATCCCCGAGACCGAGGCGCGGCTCTTCGCCGAACCGTACTTCCTCGACCTCATCCGCGGTGTCAGCGCCGAACTCGCCGAAGCGGACAAGCAGTTGCTGCTCACCCTCATCCGCAGCGAGCAGGAGCGGCAGCGGTTCGAGCAGTACCTCGCCGCCCAGCGCGTCGACGGCGTCCTCCTCGCCTCCGTCCACGGCGACGACCCGCTGCCCGACCGGGTCCGCGCCCTCGGACTGCCCGCCGTCCTCAACGGCCGCCGGTCCCGGGACGAGCGCGTCGCCTTCGTCGACTCCGACAACACCGGCGCCGGCCGGACCGCCGTCGCCCACCTCGCCGCGCGCGGCCGGCGGACCATCGCCACCCTCACCGGACCGCTCGACATGTACGTCGCCCGCTGCCGTCTCGACGGCTACCGCGAAGGCGTCGCCGAAGCGGGCCTCGCGCCCGACGGGGCTCTCGTCGCGAACGGCGACTTCACCGAGGAGGGCGGCCGCCGCGCCATGCGCGAACTCCTGGACCGCCGGCCCGGCCTGGACGCCGTCTTCGCCGCCTCCGACGTGATGGCGGCGGGCGCGCGGGCCGTCCTGCGCGAGGCGGGCCGCCGGGTCCCCGAGGACGTCGCCCTCGTCGGCGTCGACGACTCGGCCGTCGCCCGGCACATGGACCCGCCGCTCACCAGCGTGCGCCAGCCCACCGAGGAGATGGGCCGCACCATGGCCCGCCTCCTCCTCCAGGAGATCGCCTCGCCCGGCGGGCCCGACGACCAGCCCCGCCGGCTGCTCCCGACCGAACTGGTGGTCCGGGCCTCCTCCTGACCGGCCCCGCACCCGTCCCGCCGGGCCCCGGCCCCGCCGTGCGTGCTCCGGTGGGCCGTCCGGCGGGGCGGGCCCCTCTCCCCGCCGTACGCGCCCCGGCGTGTCGTTCGGGTGAGTCCAGCGGGCGAGCCGGGCGGCCGTGGGTTCGAATCGGGACATGGCTTCCTACGACAGGCCCCGCACCGGCGGCTCCCCGAGGCCGCCGAAGACCGGTGACACCTGGTGGTACGCCGCCGTGGCGCGCGAGGCCACCAGTTCGTTCACCTCCCGCGTCCGCACCCGGACCCGGGGCGGCTGCCTCGGGTCCGTCCTCCTCCTCGCGGTCGTCTACGCGGGGCTCGTCCTCACCGCGACCGGCCGCCGCTGGGGCGACGCCGCCACGACCGGCCGGCGCGCCGACACCACCGCCGCCGCCCTGCTCCGCGACCACCCCTCCCTCGCCGGACTCACCACCCTCTCCCTGGTCCTCGGCTGCGTCCTCCTCCTCGCCGCGGGCCTCATACGCGGGCGGTACGTCCTCACCGCCGCCGCGGCCGGCGGAGTCGTCACCGCCCTCGCCCTCACCGGACTGCTCCAGCTGTACGCGCCGCGCCCCCGCCTCTCCGGCGCCGGCGGCGCCCTCGTGCCCAGCGGTTTCCCCAGCGCCCAGACCACCCTCGCCCTGGGAGTCGCCTTCGGGCTGGCCCTGGTCGTCCCCCACCGGCTGCGCGCCCCCGCCGTCGGCGCCGCCACCCTCTGGGCCGTCGCCGTCGGCGCGTACACCGTCGGGGACGGCCGGCACCGGCCCGGCGACGTCATCGCCGCCGCCCTCCTCGTCCTCGCGGTCTTCTGCGGCGTCCTCGCCCTGCGCGCCCGCGGGGGCGAGGTGCGCCCCGCACCCCGGGGCGGACTCGCCCGGACCGGCCTCCCGGTGCTCGTCCCGCTCGTCCTCGTCGCGGCCGGCGGCCTCGGTGCCGGGTTCTGGCTGCTCGGCGACGCCCTCGCCCTGCCCGCGGCCGCCCCCTACGACCCGGCCGGACTCCGTCTCGCCCACCGCTGCGGACAGGCCCTCGCCGCCGGCGTGACCGCCGCCACCGGCCTCGTCCTGCTCGCGCTGCTCCGCCACGTGGACGTCGAGGGCCCTCCGCCCCCGTACCACCTCGGCCCCTTCGCCGAGGCGGCCGGGGCGCCGGAGGAGGCCGAACTCGTGGGGCCCTTTACCGAGGGCCACGATCACGAGATATCTTGATGTCGAGCAATCTCGCATACGCAGACGTGGAGCGGAGCACCCTGGTGACTGACTCGACCATCATCTACACCCACACCGACGAGGCGCCTGCCCTGGCGACGTACTCGTTCCTGCCCGTGATCCAGGCGTATGCCTCGCAGGCCGGCGTCACGGTCGAGACGCGGGACATCTCCCTCGCGGGCCGCATCATCGCCGTCTTCCCGGAGTACCTGGAGGAGGGGCAGCGCATCCCCGACGCCCTCTCCGAGCTGGGCGAGCTGGCCAAGACGCCCGAGGCCAACATCATCAAGCTGCCGAACGTCTCGGCGTCCATCCCGCAGCTCAAGGCCGCCGTCGCCGAGCTCCAGGCCCAGGGCTACGCCCTCCCGGCCTACCCGGACGACCCGAAGACCGACGAGGAGCGCGAGATCCGCGCCCGCTACGACAAGATCAAGGGCTCGGCCGTCAACCCGGTCCTGCGCGAGGGCAACTCCGACCGCCGCGCCCCCGCGTCGGTGAAGAACTACGCCAAGGCCCACCCGCACCGCATGGGCGCCTGGACCCCCGAGTCCCGGACCAACGTCGCCACCATGAGCGAGAACGACTTCGCCTCCACGGAGAAGTCCGTCGTCATCGACGCGGACGACACCCTGCGCTTCGAGTTCACCGCCGCCGACGGCACCGTCACCGAGCTGCGCGAGCCGCTGAAGGTCGTCGCGGGCGAGGTCGTGGACGCCGCCGTCATGCGCGCCGCCGCCCTGCGCACCTTCCTGAGCGAGCAGGTCGCCCGCGCCAAGGCCGAGGGCGTGCTCTTCTCCGTGCACCTCAAGGCCACCATGATGAAGGTCTCCGACCCCATCGTCTTCGGCCACGTCGTGCGCGCCTTCTTCCCGGCGACCTTCGCCAAGTACGGCGAGGCCCTCGCCGCCGCCGGCCTCTCCCCGAACGACGGCCTCGGCACCATCCTGAACGGCCTCGGCTCCGTCCCGCACCTGGGCGAGGAGATCAAGGCGTCCTTCGAGGCCGAGCTGGCCGAGGGCCCCGCCCTCGCGATGGTCGACTCCGACAAGGGCATCACCAACCTGCACGTGCCGTCCGACGTCATCGTCGACGCCTCGATGCCGGCCATGATCCGCACCTCCGGCCACATGTGGGGCCCGGACGGCCAGGAGGCCGACACCCTCGCGGTCCTTCCGGACCACAGCTACTCCGGCGTCTACCAGGCCGTCATCGAGGACTGCCGCGCCCACGGCGCCTTCGACCCGTCGACCATGGGCTCCGTCCCCAACGTCGGCCTCATGGCGCAGAAGGCCGAGGAGTACGGCTCCCACGACAAGACCTTCGAGATGGCGCAGGCCGGCACCGTCCGCCTGGTGAACTCCGCGGGCGACGTCGTCCTGGAGCAGGAGGTCGCCGAGGGCGACATCTTCCGCGCCTGCCAGACCAAGGACCTGCCCATCCAGGACTGGGTCAAGCTGGCCGTCACCCGCGCCCGCGCCACCGGCTCCCCGGCCGTCTTCTGGCTGGACGAGAACCGCGCCCACGACGCGCGGCTGATCGCCAAGGTGAAGCAGTACCTGCCGCAGCACGACACCGAGGGCCTGGACATCAGGATCATGTCCCCGGTCGAGGCCACCCGGTTCTCCCTGGAGCGCATCCGCCGCGGCGAGGACACCATCTCGGTCACCGGCAACGTCCTCCGCGACTACCTGACCGACCTCTTCCCCATCCTGGAGCTGGGCACCAGCGCCAAGATGCTGTCGGTCGTCCCGCTGATGGCGGGCGGCGGCCTCTTCGAGACCGGCGCCGGCGGCTCCGCCCCGAAGCACGTCCAGCAGCTCGTCAAGGAGAACTACCTCCGCTGGGACAGCCTCGGCGAGTTCTTCGCCCTGGCCGCGTCCTTCGAGCACCTCGCGACCACCACGGGCAACTCCCGCGCCCAGGTCCTCGCCGACACCCTCGACCGCGCCACCGGCACCTTCCTCAACGAGGACAAGTCGCCTACCCGTCGCCTCGGCGGCATCGACAACCGCGGCAGCCACTTCTACCTGGCCCTGTACTGGGCCCAGGAGCTGGCCGCCCAGACCGAGGACGCGGACCTCGCCAAGGCGTTCGCCCCGTTCGCCGAGAACCTCGCGGCCAACGAGCGGAAGATCGTCGACGAGCTGATCGCCGTCCAGGGCTCCCCGGCCGGGATCGGCGGCTACTACCGGCCCGACCCGGCCCTGGCCGCGGCCGTGATGCGCCCGTCCGCCACCTTCAACGAGGCCGTCGCCTCCCTCGCCTGATCCGGCGCGCCCCGTACCGCCCCGGCCGGAACGCCCTTCCGGCCGGGGCGGTCCCGTCGGTGGCGCACACGGCGTCCGGGTGTGAACCTGGATGGATGAGTTGGGCATCTTGGACGACCACCGGTGTCTACACCGGGCGAGGTGGGGTGCTGACCGAAGAGGTCGGGACCGTCACGGGCGACCTGACCGTGCACACCACCTGGACCGAGCGCGAAGCGCGTGTGGCCGTGCAGTACAGCGGCGCGTCCGACTGGTTCACCATGTCGGGAAGTCCCGTCCCCTGCGCATCCGAGGAGGAGAGCCGCGAGCTGCACGACGTCGTCGTGGCAGCCGTCCGGGAGGGCGACGGGGCCACGGTCCCGACGCTGCCCGGACCCCTGGTGTAGGGCCCGGCGCCCGTACACCGGGACCGGCCGGGCACCTCCGTGCCCGGGTACCGTTCGCACGCGGACACCACTCGTGTCCGGCGACCACCAGAAGTGTTATCCCTCCCGCGCCCACGGGTCTCCGGAAGACGGGGGACACGGACCAGGGACGAGGGAGCAGACCCATGCACAGCGACGAGCGCCGCACCACCGCGTTGGTGGAGGCGGCGGCGGCCGGCGACCCCGAGGCCAGGGACGCCCTGGTCCGCGCCTACCTGCCGCTCGTCCACAACATCGTGGGCCGGGCCCTCGACGGCCACGCCGACACGGACGACATCGTCCAGGAGACGATGGTCCGCGCCCTCGGCGGCCTCACCGGACTGCGTGATCCCGCCAGGTTCCGGTCCTGGCTCGTCGCCATCGCGATGAACGGGATACGGCGCCGCTGGCGCGAACGCCGGCAGGCCCCCCAGCCCGGCCTCGACCACGCCGCCGGCCTGGCCGACCCGGCCGGCGACTTCACCGAACTCACCGTCCTCCGCCTCGGCCTCTCCGGACAGCGCCGGGACGTCGCCCGCGCCACCCGCTGGCTCGACGAGGACGACCGCGAACTCCTCGCCCTGTGGTGGCTGGAGGCCGCCGGCGAACTGACCCGCGCCGAACTCGCCGAGGGACTCGGCGTCCCCTCGCGCCACGCCGCCGTCCGGGTCCAGCGCATGAAGGAGCGCCTGGAGACCGGCCGGGCCGTGGTCCGCGCCCTGGACGCCCTCCCGCCCTGCCCGGACCTCACGGAGATCCTCGCCCCCTGGGACGGCGCCCCGTCCCCGCTCTGGCGCAAGAGGATCGCCCGTCACCTGCGCTCCTGCGCCGCCTGTACGGGCCGGGTGGAGGGCCGGGGCGGCCTCGCCCCCGTCGAGGGCCTGCTGGTCGGGATCGGTCTCGTACCGCCCCTCGGAATCGCCGCCCGCCTCGTGACCGCGCCGGACACGGAGGCGGTGGGGTACGCGTACGGGGCGGGAGGGGAGCCGGCCGGGCACGGGAGGGGCGTCCGGTACGACGGGCACGACCCGTCCGCGCGGTCCGGCGCCTCCGAGGGCGCCGCCCGCGCGCCCGAACCGGTCCGCGCGCCCGAACCGTCCGCCGGCCGGCGGACCACGGGGCGGCGGGCCGCCCTCGCCGGGGTCGCCGCCGTCGGGGTCCTCGGGGTCCTCGGGACCTTCGCCCTCCTCGTCCCCGGAGAACCGGAGGCGCGCGTGAGGCCCGGCCGGCCCGCCGCCGCGCCCCCGGCGACGTCCGCCCCGGCCGCGACGTCCCCGGCCCCGGCGGTCACCACCACCGCCCCCGCGCCGACGGCCACCACCGCCCCGGCGCCGCGCCGCACCGCCCGGCCCCCGGCGGCGCCCACTCCGGGGGAGCGGGTGACCGGGCTCGTCAACCGGCTCCGGGAGAAGGCGGGTTGCGCGCCGCTGCGGACCGATCGGCGGCTCGTCGCGGCGGCCCGCGCGTACGCCCGCGACATGGCCGGGCGCGGTTACTACGGACACAGCAGCCCGGAGGGCGAGTCCGCGGACGCGCGGATCACCGCCGCCGGCTACGACTGGAGCGCCTGGGCGGAGAACCTGGCCCGGGGCACGGCCGATCCGGCGACCGTCGTGGAGGAGTGGCGGGACGGGGCGATGCACGAGGAGAACATGCTCGACTGCCGCTACCGGGACACCGGCGTGGCGTCGGTGCCCGGTCCCCGGGGCACGATCTGGGTGCAGAAGCTGGCCGCGCCCGCCCCGGGGAGGGGGTGAGGGTCAGCGCCTGACGCCGAAGTTCTGCACCCACCAGGGGCCGTTGGCCGACATGGACACCCCGACGCCGATGTCCTTGAGGGCGCAGTTGCGGATGTTCGCCCGGTGGCCGGGGCTCTTCATCCAGTCCTCCATGGCCCTGGCCGGCGTCTTCGGCCCCCGGTGGATGTTCTCCGCCCAGGTGGACCAGGCGTAACCGGCGGCCCTCATCCGGTCGCCCGCGTCCCGGCCCTCGGGGCTCTCGTGCTCGTAGTAGCCCCGGGCGGCCATGTCGTCGGCGTGCCCCTGGGCGGCGGCGCGCAGGCGCTTGTCGGTCCGCAGCGGTCTGCAACCCGCCTTCGCCCGTTCGACGTTGGTGAGCGAGACGATCTTCTTGGCGAGCCGTTCCCCGGTGCCGAGGAACGCCGCCCCGCCGGCGGGGGCCAGGGCGGGCCACCGCTCCCGCAGTCGCTCCCCCTCCCGCGCCCGCACCTGTTCCGGCCACGGAGCGGATTCCGCCTCCACCCGGGCGGACCGGGCCGGGGAGGGCGAGGGGGGAGCGGCCGCCGGACCGGCCTGCGGCGGGGCCGCCGCGCACGCTCCGGTCCCCACCGCGAGCGCGGTGGCCGCGACTCCGGAGACGACGGCCGTACGGAGGACCGGGCGGCGGGCGGCGGGGCGCACCGTCCCGCCCCCGTCCTCCCGCTGTCGTCCGCCCGCCGGCGCGGACGGATCCTCCCCGGGCGCGGGGCCCGGCCGGAAGGGGGCTTCGTGTGCCGGGAGTCCGGGACGTTCGGGACGGCCGGGGCGACGGGAAAGGTCGTGGTACCGCATGGAGCTCCGTTCTCTCGCCGGGATCGCCGGGCGTCCGGCGGCCGGGACCACCGGGGCGGCGGGAACGGGACCCACCCGACCCGGCCGCCCCGGCGCTCCTCGTCGACCCGCCGCGCCGGCTCGTGCCGAAGCCTTTCAGTCCTGCGGAACGACCGCCACCGGACAGGGCGCCAGATGGAGGGCCGCGTGCGCCACGGAACCGATCCGGGGCCCGACCGCCCCGCTCCGGGCCCGCCGTCCGACCACCAGGAGCTGGGCGTCCCCCGACCCGGAGAGCAGGACCTGGCCCGCGCTCCCCAGCTCGACGTGCTCGGTGACCGGTACGTCCGGGTACTTCTCGCGCCAGGGGGCCAGCGCCTCGCGCAGCGCCTTCTCCTCGTACGGGACGAGCCCGCCGGCCTCGTCGGCGAGCCGCATGGAGGCGGGGCTGTACGCGTAGAGGGCCGGCAGGCTCCACGCCCGTACGGCCCGTACGGAGGCCCCCCGCGCGGCGGCGGTCCCGAAGGCGAAGCCGAGCGCGGCGGCGCTGTCCTCGGGGGTGCCGAGCTGGCCGACGAGCACGGGGCCGGTGGGCGGCTCGGCCGGTTCGCCCTCGCGGGACCGGACGGCCACCACGGGGCGGGTGGCGCCCGCGATGATCCGCTGCCCGTACGAGCCGAGCAGGAACCCGGTCACGGCGCCGTAGCCGCGCGAGCCGATGACGAGCATCTCGGCCCGTTCGCCGCTGTCGAGCAGCGCGGCGACCGGGGTGTCGGGCAGCACGGAGGCCGAGAGGTCGAGGTCCGGGTACCGGCCGCCGATCGTGGCCTCGGCCTCGCGCAGGATCACGTCCGCCACGTTCTCCTGGGCCGTGCGGTCCTGGGGGAGCGGGAGGTCGAGCTGTTCCCAGTGCCAGGCGTGCGCGAGCCGCAGCGGGAGACCCCGGTGGAGCGCTTCGCGGGCGGCCCAGTCCGCCGCCGCGAGGCTCTCCGGGGAACCGTCCACTCCTGCGACGATCTCACGACTCATCGGGTTGCCTCCCTCGGTGCGGTGGAGGGCCCGCCGGGCGGCGGACCCCTTCCCTCCGGCATGTGCCCCGGATTCTCCCCGATGGCGCGGCCGCGCGTCCCGGCGCACCGTTCCTTCCTCCCCCGGTCCGTGCGCGCGGAGGTCCGGGGCGGGCTCAGACCGGCAGGGTGAGCCGGGCGTGGGTGCCGTTGAGGTAGTGGTCCCCGATGTCCCGCAGCCGGTGGTCCGCCCGTGCCGGGGCGGTGAGGGCGCGGGCGTTCCGCCAGAAGCGGTCGAACCCGTGCCCGCCGCCCCGGGCGCCGTCGACGAGTTCCAGGACGCGGGTGGTGATGCGGACGGCGGCCCGGCCGGTGACGGTCTCGGCCGCCGCGACGAGGACGGAGACGTCGGCCCGCTCCTCCGGGCCCAGGGACCACCCGGCGCGCAGCCCGCGGGCGAGGGCGTCCGTGGCCCGCTCCACCACCGCGGCGGCGGTGTGGGCGGCGGTCGCCAGTTCGCCGTAGGCGAGGAGGAGGTACGGGTCGTTCCCGTCGTCCGCCGGCGCGGTGTCGTCCGCGCCGGCCGCGTCGCCGTCCCGGGGCGGCCCGGCCTGCCCGGCGCGGCTTATGTCCCGGGCCTCGGCCAGCGCCCCCTCGGCGATGCCGAGTCCCACCTGGGTGAGGAGCAGCCGCAGGACGAGCGGGGCGAGGGCGGTGAAGGGGGCGACGGCGTGCTCGTCGTGCGCGAGCGCGCCGAGGACGTGCGCGGCCCGTACGGGGACGCGGTCGAAGGCGACGGTGCCCGCGCCGGTCAGCCGCTGGCCGATCCGGTCGGTGTCCGCCTCGGTGGACACCCC
Source organism: Streptomyces sp. NPDC001744 (assembly GCF_042892575.1). NCBI lineage: Bacteria > Bacillati > Actinomycetota > Actinomycetes > Kitasatosporales > Streptomycetaceae > Streptomyces > Streptomyces sp. NPDC001744. The sequence goes on along the minus strand of NZ_JBIAUG010000003.1, from coordinate 253,054 downwards.
GGGGAGGGCCGGGTCCACCAGGACGACCAGCGGGTCCCCGCCGCCGGCCGGGCGCGCTCCGACGACGAGCCGGTCGGCCACCGTGACGCCGGACGCGAAGGCGCGGCGCCCGTCGAGGACCCAGCCGTCGCCGCCCCCGGCGGGAGTGAGGGCGAGGCCGGGCCCGGTCGCGGCACCCGGTGGTTCGACGCCGCCGGCGAGCAGCCAGCCCTCCTCGGCCGTACACGCGTCGAGGGCCGGGACGCGGTCGCGGGCGGCGCCCCCGGCGGGGGAGGAGGACGCGTCGGGCGCGGGGCCGAAGAAACGGCTGCTCCAGGACAGCGCGTAGTGGTGGGCGAGGAGTTCGCCCACCGAGCCGTCGGCGGCGGAGATCTCCCGCACGACCGCGCACGCGGCTTGCCAGCCGGCACCCCGCCGGTCCGGTCCCGGCGCCGTGAGCAGGCCGGGCAGTCCCGCCTCCCGGAGTCGGGCGGCCTCGTCGAGGGGGACCTCGCCGGCCCGGTCCCTCGCGAGGGCGTCGGCGGCGAGGTCGTCGGCCAGCTCCCGGGTCACGCGGGGCCAGATCTCGTCGTCCGCCGGGCGGGCGGCGGCCCGGCGGACCGGTGCGGAGGCGGTGCGTGCCGCTGGTCTCCTCGGTGATTTCCTCGGCGTGCTCACGTCACCTCGCATGTTCCCCAGTATCCCCATTGGAATGGTAGGGATAGTGGCAGAGGGGGCCGTCCCGCCCCAAGGGGCGTCCGGGAAGTGGACAGGGGCTTCTCGGGCGGTGAGACGGGGACGGTCCGGCGCGGAGCGCGGGGGACCGGCCCGGCGGACGGTGGAGGAGGGGCGGCGCGGCCGTCGGGGACCGGCCGGGCGAGGGGAGGCCGGCGCGGTCGTCAGGGGCCGCTCGGACGGCGGAGGACCGGTGCCGTCGTCACGGGTTGGTCCATGCCTCCGGGTCGTCCGCGAGCGCGACGATCCCGGTCGGCAGCTCCGCCGCCGCCACCTCGGCGAGCGAGACCCCGAGCACCTCCCGCACTCCCGCCCGGAGCGCGATCCACAGCGTCAGCAGCGACTCGGCGGGCCCCGTGTACGACAGCTCCGGGGGCCGCTCGCCGCGTACGGAGACCAGGGGGCCGTCCACGCAGCGGACGACCTCCGCGACCGAGATCGCCCCGGCGGGCCTGGCCAGCCAGTACCCGCCGTTGCCGCCGCGCTGGCTCTGCACCAGGCCGCCCTTGCGCATGTCCCCGAGGATGCCCTCCAGGAACTTGTGCGGAATGCCCTGCTCCTCCGCGATGGCCTCGGACTTCAGCGGGCCCGCGTCCTGGGCGGCGGCGAGCTGGAGGGCGGCACGCACCGCGTAGTCGGCCCTGGCTGAAATGCGCATGGGCGCATTATCCCGTACGGACGTGGCGGTCCCACGCGCCGGCGGGACGGCCGGCCCGCCTCCGCGCGGCGCCCTTCGGACCCGCCGTCCGGACATCGCCCCCGCCCGCGCTCCGCCCGGCGTCACGCACGGTGTCCGCGCGGGTCGCGGGCCCGGCCGGCGACCGCGAGGATGGAGCGACGCAGGAGACAGGAGGACGCCATGCTGCTGCCCGACAGGAACACGGTCGACCGGTTGCTCCGGCACTACCGCGCCCAGGAGCGGACCGTACGGGCCCGGCCGTGCGACCTGTCGGCCCGCCGGCGCTTCGAGGACACCGCGTACACGCTGTGCGTCCTGATGGGAGAGCGGACGGCCCGTGCGGCGGCCCGTGCCGCCGAACGCTACGTGACCGGAAACCGCCCTCCGACGACCCGGTCCGCCCTGGAGGGACTGCCGGGAGCCTGACCGGCCCGCGCGGACCGCGGGAAACCGGGGCGGTGCCGGGGGGGGGCATCGGCGAAAGCCCGGAAAGCCCGGAAAAGACCAGGAAGAGGCGGGGAAGAGGCCGAAGGGACCGGGGAGGGGTCGGCAGGGACCGGAAAGAGATCAGGAAAGGAGAAGCGTCGCCACCGTGCCGCCATTAGCGTGACAGCCACGGACATCGCGGCCCCGAGGGGCCGACCCGATGGACCGCTTTCGGCCCCGCGCGACAACGGAGACACGATGAGCAAGGCCCCCCTGGCGGACGAACAGACGTCCGCGCCGCACGCCGCCGACCGGCACGACCTGATCCGGGTGTACGGCGCGCGCGAGAACAACCTCAAGGACGTCGGCGTCGAGATCCCGAAGCGCCGCCTCACGGTCTTCACCGGCGTCTCGGGGTCGGGCAAGAGCTCCCTCGTCTTCGACACCGTCGCCGCCGAGTCGAAACGGCTGATCAACGAGACCTACAGCGCCTTCGTCCAGGGCTTCATGCCCACCCTCGCCCGCCCCGAGGTGGACGTCCTGGAGGGCCTGACCACCGCGATCATCGTGGACCAGCAGCGCCTCGGCGCCGACCCCCGCTCCACGGTCGGCACCGCCACCGACGCCAACGCGATGCTGCGCATCCTCTTCAGCCGGCTCGGCGATCCGCACATCGGCCCGCCCGGCGCGTACTCCTTCAACGTCCCCTCCGTCCGGGCGAGCGGCGCGATCACCGTCGAGAAGGGCGCCGGGAAGACGGTCCGGGCCACCTTCGAACGCACCGGCGGCATGTGCACCCGCTGCGAGGGCCGGGGCACGGTCTCCGACATCGACCTCACCCGGCTCTACGACGACTCCAAGTCCCTCGCCGGGGGCGCGCTCACCATCCCCGGCTACACCCCCGGCGGCTGGAACCACCGCCTCTACGCCGAGTCCGGCCTCGTGGACCCGGCCAAGCCGATCCGCGAGTACACCGAGAAGGAGTTGGACGACTTCCTCCACCACGAGCCGACCCGGATGAAGATCGCGGGCATCAACATGACCTACGAGGGCCTGCTCCCGCGCGTCCAGAAGTCCTTCCTGGCCAAGGACAAGGAGGGAATGCAACCCCACGTCCGGGCGTTCGTGGAGCGCGCCGTCACCTTCACCACCTGTCCCGGATGCGACGGCACCCGGCTCAGCGAGGGCGCCCGCTCCTCCAGGATCGCGGGCATCAGCATCGCCGACGCCTGCGCGATGCAGATCAGCGACCTGGCCGCATGGGTCCGGGACCTCGACGAACCCTCGGTGGCCCCGCTGCTCGCCTCCCTCCGGCTGACCCTCGACTCGTTCGTGGAGATCGGCCTCGGCTACCTCTCCCTCGACCGGCCGGCGGGCACCCTGTCCGGCGGCGAGGCGCAGCGCGTCAAGATGATCCGCCACCTCGGCTCCGCGCTCACCGACGTCACCTACGTCTTCGACGAGCCCACCGCGGGCCTGCACCCCCACGACATCCGACGCATGAACGACCTCCTGCTGCGTCTGCGCGACAAGGGGAACACCGTCCTCGTCGTCGAGCACAAGCCGGAGGTGATCGCGATCGCCGACCACGTCGTGGACCTCGGTCCCGGCGCGGGCACGGACGGCGGCACCGTCTGCTTCGAGGGCACGGTCGAGGGACTGCGGGCCTCCGGCACCGTCACCGGCCGTCACCTGGACGACCGGGCCGCCCTCAAGCCCACCGTCCGCAAACCCACCGGCGCCCTGGAGATCCGCGGTGCCACCGCGCACAACCTCCGTGACGTCGACGTCGACGTCCCCCTGGGGGTGCTCACCGTCGTCACCGGCGTCGCGGGTTCCGGCAAGAGCTCCCTCGTGCACGGTTCGCTCCCCGCCGACGCGGACGTGACCACCGTCGACCAGAGCCCGATCCGCGGTTCGCGGCGCAGCAACCCCGCCACGTACACCGGCCTCCTCGACCCGATCCGCAAGGCGTTCGCCAAGGCCAACGGCGTCAAGCCGGCCCTCTTCAGCGCCAACTCCGAGGGCGCCTGCCCCACCTGCAACGGCGCGGGCGTCCTCTACACCGACCTCGGGGTGATGGCCGGAACCTCCTCCACCTGCGAGGACTGCGAGGGAAGGCGGTTCCGGACCCCGGTGCTCTCCTACCTCCTCGGCGGCCGGAACATCAGCGAGGTCCTCGCGATGCGGGTCACCGAGGCCGGGGAGTTCTTCGGCTCCGGCGAGGCCCGGACCCCGGCCGCGCAGCGCGTCCTCGCCCGGCTCGCCGACGTCGGCCTCGGCTACCTCACCCTCGGCCAGCCGCTCACCACCCTGTCCGGCGGCGAGCGGCAGCGGCTCAAGCTGGCCACCCACATGGGCGAGAAGGGCGGGATCTACGTCCTGGACGAGCCGACCACCGGCCTGCACCTCGCCGACGTGGAACAGCTCCTCGGCCTGCTCGACCGGCTCGTGGACTCCGGCACGTCCGTCATCGTCGTGGAACACCACCAGGCGGTCATGGCGCACGCCGACTGGATCATCGACCTCGGCCCCGGCGCCGGCCACGACGGCGGCCGGATCGTCTTCGAGGGCACGCCCGCCGACCTGGTCGCCGCCCGCTCCACCCTCACCGGCGAACACCTCGCGGAGTACGTCGGCGCCTGACCGGACCCGTGCGCCTCGCGGGCCGGCCCGGGCCCGGGCGGGACCGCGCGGGCGGGGGCCGCCGGTCAGCGAGGCGTACGGGCGGGGCCCGGCGGCAGCGGGAAACGGGCCCGGGGCGCGTCCACGCAGGTGTCCCGCGAGGTGGATCCGCCGAAGCGCAGCCGGTCGTACTCCGTGAACGCCGGCTCCAGGGCGTCGAGCGCGTCCACGCGCGCGTGGAGCGCGACGCGCCATCCGGGCGGGGGAGCCTCCCCCGCCGCGGCCAGGGCCGCCGTGATCTCCGCCGTCAGCTCCTCCTTCCTGCGGATGTTCGCGGGGGTGACGGAGTGCAGGCAGACGTACTGGCCGCTGAGGTACGCCTCCCACTCCGCCGCGCCCCGCGCCGGGTCCTCCCAGTGCCCGGTGAACCAGGCGCGCAGCCGGTCGGTCCCGCCCGCCGCGTCGGCGAGCCGGAACAGGTCGCGCGGCACCATCTCCGCGCCGTCCGACCGCAGATAGCCCGGCAGCGGCAGCAGCCCGTCCAGCATCAGCCGCCGGACTCCGTCCGCGTCCCGGCCGAGCGCGGCGCACAGCTCCTCCAGCGGGACGAACTGCGCGGTGACGTACGCGTCGTCGGCCGCGGTCATCGGATGGTCGCCGTTCACCTCGCGGAACCGCCGGGCCACTTCCCGCGCCGGCGTCGGATCCGTCATGGCGTCACTCCTTCGGAAAAGCCGCCCCGGACCTTCCCGGGCGGCGTTCCCGAAGGTTAGGACCGGGACCGTGCGGCGCCCGCCGAAATGTCGTCGGCGCGATCCGCCCCGGTGTCCCCGGCGGTTCCGCGGGTCCGGCGGCCCTCCCGGCGGAGGTCACTCCCGGGGGGCCGCCCTCCGCCGCCGCCCCCACAGCACGAGCGCCGCCGCGCAGGCCGAGCCGATCAGGGCCAGCGGAAGACCGGCGGACGTGCCCGGGGCGGCCGCCTCGCGCGGCGCGTCCTTGCCGGGGGCGGCCTCCCCCGGAGCCTTCCGTCCGGACGCGGCCTCCCTCCCGGGCACGGCCTTCGCGGAGGTGTCCTTCAGGGGGGCCGTCTCCGTTCCCGTCTCCGCGCCGGGTCCGGGCCCCGCCGCGCCCGGACCCGCGTCCGCACTCCGTCCGCCGCCGTCCGCGGTCACGGCGCGCGCGCCCGCCTCGGCCGTGGTCCTCGCGCGCTCCGGCGGGAACGAGCCCACCGGCCGCACGCGCCCCGACGCCGAGAAGCCCCAGTCCAGCAGGTCCCGCGCCTCCTCGTACACGGCGAGACTGCCGCCGGCCTGCGGGTTCATCACCGAGACGACCAGCGTCCGGTCGCCCCGCCGGGCCGCGGAGACCAGCGTGTTGCCCGCGCCGCTCGTGTAGCCGTTCTTGATGCCGAGGAGTCCCGGGTACCTCTCGACCCCGTCCTTCCCCGTCAGGAGCCGGTTGGTGTTGGCGATGCCGTACGACCACGACCCCGCCGGGAAGTCCGCGTACCGCGTCGAGCAGTACCGGGTGAACGCGGGGTCCCGGAGCCCGGTCCGCCCGAAGAGGGCCAGGTCGTACGCGGAGGACACCTGCCCCGGGGCGTCGTAGCCGTCGGGGGAGACCACATGGGTGTCCACGGCCCCCAGGGACCGGGCCTTCTCCTGCATCTTCCGGGCCATCTCCTCCCAGCCGCCGTTCATCGCGGCGAGCACGTGCACCGCGTCGTTCCCGGAGCTGAGGAAGACGCCGTTCCACAGGTCCGAGACCTTGTACGTGTACCCCTCCTTGATCCCGACCAGGCTGCTGCCCGCCCCGATCCCGGCCAGCTCGGAATCGGCCACGGTGTGCTGCTCGGAGGGGGCGTGGTGAGGGAGCGCGGTGAGGGCGAACAGGGTCTTGAGCGTGCTGGCCGGCGGCAGCTTGCGGTGCGCGTCCCGCGCGGCGAGCACCTCGCCGGTGGAGGCGTCCGCGACCACCCACGACAGCGCGGAGACCGAGGGCACGGCGGGCGCCCCCGGCAGCGGCTGCACCTGGACGCCCTGCCGGTCGAGACGGGCCGGATCGACGTGCCGCCGTACGGGCGGGGTGGGCTCCAGAACCGCGGCGGGCGAGACCGCCGCCGCGGAGGGGGAGGCGAGGGCCGCCGGAACGGGCAGCACGAGCAGCAGGGCCGCGGAACCGGCGGCGGCATGACGGACGGCTGACGTGACGATCATTCAGCCACCGTAGGAAGGGGGGACGGCCCGCGCAGATCGAAGTGCGCCGACCGGGGGAGCCGGTGCGGCGTACGGCGGCGCGTCGCGGAGCCGGCGGGCCCGCGCGGGGTACCGGACGACGCGGCTTCGCCGCCGCGACGGAGCGGCGCCCCCCCCGGGCGGGCGCCGTTCCGGGCGGGCACAGCCCCGGGCAGGCGCCGTTCCGGGCGGGGGGCCGTCCTGGGCGGGCGCCGCCCCGGGCAGGCGCCGCTCCGGTCCGGCGAAAGGGCCAGGAGGCCCGCTTCCCCGTCAACTCCCCACGGAGGGAAAGGGGTTGTCCGTAGGATCGGACCGCCCGCGTGCCGTTCCGGTCCGCCCCGCCGTCAGGAGCCCCTTCGTGGAGACATCCCGCCCCGCCGCCTCAGGGCGCCCTCCGTACCGCATGGACCCGGCGGGCGGCTGCCCGCACGCGGACAACGCCCGGCTGCTCGCCGGGGGCGCCGTGGCCCCGGTGGTCCTGCCCGGCGGGATCGAGGGCATGGTGGTGCTGGGCCACGAAGAACTCCGTGAGTTCCTCTCCCACCCCGACGTCGCCAAGGACGCCCGCCACTTCGCGGCCCTCGCGGAGGGTCGCGTACCGGACGGCTGGCCGCTGCGGACCTTCGCCACCGTGCCCGGCATGACCACCGCGGACGGCGCCGACCACCGCCGGCTGCGCGCCCTGGTCGGCGGCGCCTTCACCGCCCGCCGGGTCGAGGAGCTCCGCCCGCGCGTCGAGGCGGTCACCGCCGGGCTCCTCGACGGACTCGCCGGAGCCGCCGCGGCCGGCGACGGCGTCGCCGACCTGCGCCGGCACTACGCGCTGCCGCTGCCGCTCGGCGTCATCTGCGAACTCCTCGGCGTCGACCCGGCCCACCAGGAACGGCTGCACCGGCTCTCCAGCCTGGTCGTCGCCACCGACACCGAGCCCGCGCGGTCCGTCGCCGCCCACCAGGAGCTGGTCGAACTCCTGGCCTCCGTCGTCGCCGCCAGGGCCGCCGCCCCCGGCGACGACCTCACCAGCGCCCTCGTCGCCGCCCAGGGCGAGGACGGGGACCGGCTGAGCGGACCCGAGCTGATCGGCACCCTGCTCCTGCTGATCGTCGCGGGCCACGAGACCACCCTGAACCTGGTCACCAACGCGGTCCGGGCGCTCTGCGCCCACCGCGACCAGCTCGCCCTGGTCACCGAAGGCCGCGCCGGCTGGGCGGACGTGGTGGAGGAGACCCTGCGCTGGGACAGCCCGGTCAGCTACTTCCCGTTCCGCTACCCCACGCGCGACCTCGCCCTCGGGGGCGTCCTCGTTCCCCGGGGCACCCCCGTCCTGGCCGGGTACTCGGCGGCGGGCCGCGACCCGAGGTCCCACGGCGCGGACGCCGACCGCTTCGACATCACCCGGACGCCGGCGGCGAAGCACCTCTCCCTCGGCCACGGGCCCCACTACTGCCTGGGCGCCCCGCTCGCCCGCATGGAGGCCGCGATCGCCCTGGAAGCCCTCTTCACCCGCTTCCCCGACCTGGACACGGCCGTCCCCGAGGACGAGCTGGTCCGCCACGCGGGCTTCGTCGGCAACAGCGTCCGGGCGCTCCCCGTCCGTCCGGGCCGTCCGGCCGCCTGACGGCGGCCCCGGCCCACGACACCCTCCCCGGCCCACGGCACCCGGGCCCGGCCGCGACCACCGGCCCGGCCCCCGCGCACCGGCCCGGCTCGGCCCCCGAGGAGGAGACGGGCCGCGCGGAAGGCGCCCCGTCTCAGCCGGCGGTGTGCCCCCACGCGGTCGGGGGGGAGGAGCGCAGGGAGGAGACCAGGCGCAGCAGCCGGGCCTCGTTCCCGGCGAGACCGGCCGCGCGCAGCGCTTCGTCGGCCTCCGCCATCGGATGGGTGAGCATCACCCCCGCGTAGGGGGCGAGCCGTGGATCGGAGAGCACGGCCTGGGTGGATTCGAGCAGCCGCAGGTACGCCTGGGCCGCCGCGCGCTCGTCGGCGGTGATCGTGGTCATGACGGGCTCCTTCTCGACGGTTCGGCTCTCCCCAGCTTCTCCTACGGGTCTGACAATCGGGCTCGGTCCCGCTCCGCGAGACGCGCCTCCAGCCGTTCCAGGAAGACCCGCTGCCCCGCCACGAGCAGGGGGGCCGCCGCCCCGGGGGTGAACCAGCCGGCCCGGTCGATCTCCGGGAAGTCCGCCCGGCGGCCGGAGCGGGGCGGCCACTCCATGGTGAAGGTGCCGGGCACGATCCGGTCCGGGTCCGCTTCGCCCTCGACGGCCCAGACGGTGACGAGCTTCCCGCTGCGCTGCCGGTTCTCCCCGAGGAAGATCCACTCGCCCTCCGGGGCCGGCAGGCCCAGCTCCTCCCGGAACTCGCGCCCGGCCGCCGCCCCGGGCGCCTCACCGGGCCCGTACTCCCCCTTGGGGATCGACCAGGCGCCCTCCTCGCGGGACCTCCACAGAGGCCCGCCCATGTGCCCGATCAGGACCTCGACGCCCCGGTCCGCCGTGCGGCGGAAGACGAGGAGGCCCGCGCTGCGTCTGTCCGGCATGGACCCCAGTGTGGCCGGGGAGGCCCGTCCGCGCAGCCCCGTCCGGTCCCACGGGGGCGGGCGCCCCCGGCACCCCGCTCCTCCCCTCCGCCCGCGCCCCGGTGCCTCACTCCTCCGCCTCGACCGTCACCGGGCCGCCCGCCGGGTCCGTTCCGCGCGTCCATTCGGGGCCGAGCCGTACGGAACGCCACGGCACGAGCGTCCCGCGCAGCCGTTCCCGCCGCAGCCGCGCACCGTCCTGGGCGACGGACAGGAGCGGGCGGACGAGGCGGCGTTCCGGCCGGACGAGCAGGGGAGCGGGTTCCGGGCCGAGGAGGCCGGGCACCACCCACCGCAGCGGCCCCGCCGTCACGACCGGCACCGCGCCGGCGGGCGGGAGGAGACCGGCGAGGTGGTCCAGCACGGCGTCGGCCGCCGCCCGCCCCTCGGCCGCGGCCACCCGCGCGGACTCCCCGCCGCGCAGGAGGGCGCCGGCCGCGAAGATCCCGGGCGCGGGGGTGCGGAAGGCGCCGTCCGTCAAGGGACCCCGCGTGCCCGGCGCGAGCGGCAGCCCGCGGGCGCGGACCAGTTCGTGGTCCGGAATCCAGTCGCCCGTGAAGACCACCGTGTCGCACCGCAGCACGGTCGTCCGGCCGTCCCGCCCCCGCACCGCGACCCCCGTCGCCCGGCCGCGCCCCAGGATCTCCGTCACGACCGTGCCGGTGAGCAGCGGGGCCGTCCCGGCCGCGACCGCCGGCCGGGGGTGCCCGGTGACGACGGCCACCACCTCCACCCCGGCCGAGCGCAGCGTCCGCACCGCGCCCCGGGCCACCGGATCGCCGCCGACGACCACGGCCCGCCGCCCGACGTGCTCCCGCCGCGCCCCGAACCGGGCCACCACCCGCTGGAGTTCGCCGGTCGTCAGCACCCCGGCGGGCCGGGTCCCCGGCACGAGCCGGGCGCTGCGGGGCCGTTCGCGCGCCCCGGTCGCGAGGACCACCGCGCGGGCCCCGATCCGTTCGGGCCCGGCCGGGGAGACGGTCTCCAGGGCGAGCGGTCCGGCCCAGCCCGTGACCGAGACGCCCGTACGGACGTCCGCGCCGGCCCGCGACGCCGCCCGCACGGCGCGGCGCGCGTACCCCGGCCCGTCCAGGGGGCGTCCCCGCGCGTCCGCGCCGAACCCCGGCCGGACGCAGTGGCGCGGCACCCCGCCCGCCTCCGGCTCCCGCTCCAGGACCTCGACGCGACCGGCCCCGGCCGCGGCCAGCCGGGCGGCCGCGGCGAGCCCGGCGGGTCCCGCACCCACCACGAGCACGTCGACCGCGCGGTTCACCGCGTCCCCTTCCCGGGACGGGCGCGCGACTCCTCGAACAGCGCCCGTACCTCCGCGCCGCAGAAGGTGCCCTGGCAGCGGCCGCCCCGGGCGCGGGTCCTGCGCCGCAGCCCGTCGAGGCCGCCCGGCGGGACCGTGGAGGCGAGCGCGGCCCGGATCTCGCCCCGGGTGACCCGCTCGCAGTGGCAGACGACCGCCCCGAAGTCGGGTTCCCGGGCGATGAGTCCGGCGTCGCGGTACGGCCGGGGGAACGCCTCGCCGAGGTTCGGCATGCGGACCGGGGGGAGCGGCCGCTCCGGGCCCGGGTCGAGGCCGCAGTCCGCGAGGAGGCCGAGCACGTGCTCCGCGACGGCCAGGGAGGCGGTGAGTCCCGTGGAACGGATCCCGCCCACCGTCACGTACCGCAGGCCGGGGTGGGCGGCGATCCGGTAGTCCTCCCGCCCGGTGGCGGCCCGCAGCCCCGCGTAGACGGCCGTGACCTCCTCGTCGAGCAGGGCGGGCAGGACGCGGCCGCCCTGCTCGCGGAGGCCGGCGAGCCCCTCGGCCGTCGTGCCGGTGGCGGTCTTGTCGTCGAGGTCCTCCGCCGTGGGCCCGAGCACGACGTTCCCGTACACCGTCGGGGAGACGAGCACGCCCTTGCCGAGGGGACCGGGGACGGGCAGCAGGATGTGCCGGACCAGGTCGCGGGCGGACTTGTCGAAGACGATCAGCTGGCCCCGGCGCGGAGTGACGGTGAAGTCCTCGCGTCCCACCAGGGCGTCGAAGGCGTCGGCGTGGAGCCCGCAGGCGTTGACGAGGTGGCGGGCGCGGAGCACTCCGCGCCGGGTGACGAGCCGGTGGTACGGCTCGCCCGGACACACCTCCTCCACCCGGCAGTTCAGGTGCAGGTCCACCCCGGAGCGGACGGCCTGGGTGGCGTACGCGAGGGTGGTCGTCCACGGACAGACGATCGACTCGCCCGGCACTTCGAGCGCGGCGAGGGCGCCGGGGCCCAGGCGGGGCTCCCGCACGGCGAGTTCGTCCGCGGTGAGCGGCCGGGTGGTGCGGTGGCCGTTGCGCTCCGCCTTCTCCCGGAGGCGGGGGAGCGCGGCGCGCTGCTCCTCGTCCCGGGCCACGAGCAGGGCGCCGAGCGGTTCCACGGGGATGCCGGTCTCCCGCGCGTACGCGGTGAGCATCCGGTGTCCCTCGCGGACCAGCCGTGCCTCCAGGGTGCCGGGCACGGCGTCGAAACCGGTGTGCAGGACGGCCGTGTTGGCCTTCGAGGTGCCGTCGCCCACGTCGTCGGCGGCCTCCACGAGGGCGACCCGCAGCGGGTGGCGGGCGAGCGCGCGGGCGACGGCGGAGCCGACGACCCCGGCGCCGACGACCACGACGTCGTACTCCGCGTCCCCGCCGGAGGGCAGGGGTCCCGCCCGGGTGACCCCCGAGGGGGCCCGGTGCTCCGCCGTCCCCCTCACGCGTCCCCGCCGCCCGTCGCCCCGGGGCGTTCCAGCAGGGCCGCGACCTCCGCGCGGAACCGCGCGAGGCGCGCCGCCGCCTCGTCGGCGGAGATCCGGGGCTCGTAGACCGCCGACGGCTTCCACTCCGGTACGGCCTCCCGGAGCGCGAGCCCCGGGGTACGGCCGAGGCGGGCGACCGCGCCGGCCCCGAGGGCCGTGGCGTCGGCCAGGGCGGAGACCTCGACGGGCCGTTGCAGCAGGTCGGCCTGGGTCTGCATGAGCAGCGCGCTCCGGGTCAGACCGCCGTCGGCGCGCAGCGAGGCCGGCGGTGTCCCCCGGTCCGCCGCGACGGCCGAGACCAGCTCCACGACCTGGGCGGCGATGCCCTCGCACAGGGCGCGGACCAGATGGCCCGGCCCGGTGTCCAGGCCGAGGCCGGTGAGCGAACCGCGCGCGTCCCCCCGCCACCAGGGCGCGGCGAGTCCCGCGAGGGCGGGGACGAAGGTGACGCCGCCGGTGTCCGGGACGGTGCCGCCGACCGCGTCGAGCTCCCCGGCCCCGGCGATCACGCCGAGGTCGGTGAGCCAGCGCACGGCCGAGGCCACCGTGTACACCTGGCCGTCCAGGCAGTGCGTCACGCGCCCGCCGAGCCGCCAGGCGACACAGCTCACCAGCCCCGAGGCGGTCCGCCGCGGCTCCGGCCCCGTCCGCGCGAGCAGGAAGGCCCCCGTGCCGTACGTGCACTTGACGGCGGCCGGGTCGTCGGCGCTCTGCGCGAGCAGCGCCGCCTGCTGGTCCACCAGGAGCCCGGTGAGGGGCAGCGGCGGGCCGAAGGCGGTGGTGGTGCCGACCGGGGCGTCGCAGTCGACGATCCGGGGCAGCGGTTCGCCGCCGAGCCCGTACAGGCCGAGGGCGGTCTCCGACCAGGAGACCGTGTCGAGGTCGAGGAGCCCGGTGCGTCCCGCGGTCGCCGCGTCGGTGACGAAGGCGCCGGTGAGCCGGTGGACGAGCCAGGCGTCGCTGGTGGTGACGGCGCCGGCGCCGGTGGAGTGGCGGCGGATCCAGGCCATCTTCGGCGCGGCGAAGTAGGGGTCCACCGGGAGGCCCGTCAGCCGGCGCAGCTCCTCGGCGTGGGCGTCGAGTCCGGCGCAGACGGAGGCGGCCCTGCGGTCCTGCCAGACGATCGCGTCGGTGAGCGGTTCCCCGGTGGCGGGGTCCCAGGCGAGCACGGTCTCGCCCTGGTTGGCGAGGCCCACCGCCACGACCGGGGTGCCCGCCTCGGCGAGCGCCGCCCGTCCGGCGGCGACCACGGACCCGTACAGCTCGCGCGGGTCGGCCTCGACCAGGCCGCCGGGCAGGTGGCGGGGCCGGACCGGCGCCGTACCGCTGCCGATGACCCCGCGCTCCGGGCAGAGGACGAGGGCCTTCGTGCCCGACGTGCCCTGATCGACGGCGAGTACCGGACCGCCCGTCATGCCACCGCTCCCGTCACCGGTCCCGTTCGGTGACCGTCCGCTCACCGAAAAGGGTCAGGGTGCCGTGGCCGCGGGGCCCCGTCAAGCCGCGACGGGCGATCACGTCAGGTCCGCCACTTCGCTCGATGTCACGTCAGATCCGGTCTCTGGCCTGATAGTTGCGGTCGAAAAAGAAGGGCAGCCGGTCGCGTCCGGAGCCCTCTATAGTGATCGCCGATCAACGGCCGGGACGCGCACCGGGGACCGGACGCCCCGCCTCCATCCACCGAGGACCCATGTCATCCACACCACCCCCCACCCCCTGATGAGCGGACAAGGCTTCCGGCCCGTCTACCACCCCGCGGGCCACGACCACGCCCTGCGCCACGCCGTCCAGGACTTACGCGCCGGCCGCTGGATGGCCATGGCGCGGCTGCTCGACGAGACCTCCGACTGGGACTCCTGGACCCGGCGCACCCAGGTCCTCGCCGCCGTCGCCGCGGGCACCGACACCGTCCGCGTCTGGCGCGCCGAGCACCCCGACAGCCCCGCCGCCACCGTGATGCACGGCCGCGTCGCCGTCGAGCGGGCCGTACGCGCCCACCGCGCCGGCCACGCCGGCGCCGACGACCTCCGGGAGCAGGCGCGGAACGCCTGCCGCGAGGCCGCCGACCGGTCGCCCTCCGATCCGGTGCCCTGGGTGGGACTGCTCGCCCTGGCCGCCCTCGACGGACGCCAGCGAAGGGCCGAGCACCGGCTCCGCCCCCCGGCCCCCATGCTGCCGACCGGGCCCTGGGGGCTGCTGGCCGAGGCGGAGAAACGCGACCCGTACAACCGCGAGGCGCACCACCGCATGCTCCAGTTCGTCTACGCCCGGCGCTCCGGACCGCTCTCCGAAGCCGTCAACTACTCCTCCTGGGCCTCCTCCTCGGCGCCCGTGGGCTCCGCCCTGCACGCCCTCCCGCTCTACGTGCGCGTCGAGCGCTACCGCCGGGAGCGCGGCCACGAGCGCGCCCTCGACCTCCACTGGGTGGCCGAGGACGCCATACGCGACGCCCAGCGGGCCCTGGACGCCTGGTTCCTCTTCTGCGCCACCGACGAGGCGTCCCTGCTCGACCTCAACCACCTGGCGCACGCCCTCTTCGGGGCCCTCCGCTTCACCGACGCGGCCCGCGTCTTCGAGGCGCTCGGCCCGTACTACACGACGCTTCCCTGGGCCTACCGGACCGCCCGGCCGGACGACCGGGCCCTCGCCGAAGAGGTCTTCCTGCACGCCCGCGCCCGCTGTGCCGGCGGCTGACGCCCCGGCCCGTCCCGCGCCCCGTTCCCCCGCACCTTTCCGTCCGTCCCCCGCCTCCCGGAGATCCCCATGGCCCGCACCGACGCCCCGACCGGCGCGATACACACGCCACCGCCCGCCCAGGACGAGGAGGCGAGGCTGAGAGAGCTCGGCTACCAGCCCGTCCTCGCCCGCCGCATGGGCGGGTTCGGCAACTTCGCGATCAGCTTCTCGGTCATCTCGGTCCTCTCCGGCTGCATGACCCTCTACGGCTTCGGCCTGGGCACCGGCGGGCCCGCCGTCATGCTGTGGGGCTGGGCCGGCGTCGGCCTCTTCGTCCTCTGCGTGGGCCTCGCCCTCGCCGAGGTCACCAGCGCCTACCCGACCTCCGGAGCCCTCTACTACATGGCCGACCGGCTCGGCGGACGCCGCTGGGGCTGGTACACCGGCTGGCTGAACCTCCTCGGCCTGCTCGGCGCCATCGCCGGCATCGACTACGGCGCCGCCCTCTTCACCGGAGCCTTCCTCAACCTCCAGTGGGGCTTCGAACCCACCGTCGGCTCCACCTTCCTCATCTTCCTCGCCATCCTGCTGCTCCACGCCGTCCTGAACCTCTTCGGCGTCCGCCTGGTCAGCGTGCTGAACTCCGTCAGCGTCTGGTGGCACCTGGCCGGCGTCGCGGTCATCGTCGGCGCCCTCGCCCTCGTCCCGGACCGGCACCAGTCCGCCGGGTTCGTCTTCACCGAGTTCGTCAACGACACCGGATGGGCCAACCCCTTCTACGTCGCCGCGATCGGCCTGCTCCTCGCCCAGTACACCTTCTGCGGCTACGACGCCTCGGCCCACCTCTCCGAGGAGACCTCCAACGCCTCCGTCGCCGCCGCCAAGGGCATCGTGCGGGCCATCTGGGTCTCCTGGCTCGCCGGATTCGCCCTGCTCGCCGGCCTGACCTTCGCGATCCAGGACTACGCCGCCACGCAGAACAGCGCCACCGGCGTCCCGCCCGCCCAGATCTTCCTGGACGCGCTCGGCTCCGGCGGGGCCACCGCCCTGCTGCTCGTCGTGATCGTCGCCCAGCTCTTCTGCGGCAACGCCGAGGTGGCCGCGGCGAGCCGGATGGTCTTCGCCTTCAGCCGGGACAACGCCCTGCCCGGGTCGGCGCTCTGGCGCAAGGTCAGCGGCCGCACCCAGACCCCCGTCCCGGCGGTCTGGCTCTCGGTCGGCGTGGCCGCGCTGATCGCCGTGCCCTCGCTGTACTCGGCCACCGCCTACGGCGCCGTGACCGCCATCAACGTCATCGGCATCACGCCCGCCTACGCCATCCCGATCTACCTGCGGCTGCGCGCCGGCGACCGGTTCGTCCCCGGACCGTGGAGCCTGGGCCGCTGGAGCAGGCCGATCGGCTGGACCGCCGTCGTCTGGGTGGCGTTCGTGACCGTCCTCTTCTGCCTGCCGCAGAAGTCCCCGGTGACGGTCGACACCATGAACTACGCCGTCATCGCACTCGCCGTCGTCCTGCTCCTGGCCAGCGTCTGGTGGTACGTCGCCCGCCGTTCGTACGGCACGCCGACCGCGTACGGCACGGCCCGCGAGGAGGCGGACATCGCGGAGGGGATCGTCTAGGGCGCGTGCCGGGCGCCGCCGGTCGGACGGGCCGGGCGCCGCCGGTCGGACGGGGCGCGCGAGGCATCGGGCGCGTGCGCGGGTGCCGGGCGCGCCCCTTCCCGCTCCCGGGCGCCGTTGGGGGACGACCGTTCGCGGGCATGATCGCCGGGGACCCCGACGGAAGGACAGACCGTGGCCAGCGAGTTCCAGCGCGACAAGCTCGTCGCCGTGTTCCGCGCGTTCGACGCCGACGGCAACGGCTACCTCGACCGGCGCGACTTCCAGGCCCTCGCGGAACGCTGGAGGGGGCTGCCCCGCGTGAGACCGGGATCCGAACTGGCCGCGCGCGTGGAGAGGGTCATGCTGGGCTGGTGGGACCTCCTCGCGGCCCACGTGGACACGGACGGGGACGGCAGGGTCGACCTGGACGAGATCCTCGCCATGGTGGACCTGCTGCCCACGATGCGCGAGGTCGTCGCCGCGACCGCCGAGACCGTCTTCGACGCCGTCGACGAGGACGGCGACGGGCGCATCTCTCCCGCCGAGCACCGGCGGCTGGTCGACACCTGGCACGGCGGGAGCGTCGACGTCGCCGACGTCTTCGACCGCCTCGACCAGGACGGGGACGGTTACCTCGACCGTCCCGGATTCACCGAACTGTGGATCCAGTTCTGGACCAGCGACGATCCGGCCGACCCGGGCAACCAGATGTGCGGCCCCGTACCGACCCGCACCTGACCGCTTCCCGGCCCCCCCGTGCGGGAACCGCCCCGCGGGGCGGGCGGAGCCGGGGCACCGGCACCCCGTGCGCGTGACGGTCCCCACGGGCGGGGGAGGGCTCCGGGGCGACGGCCCGGGACCTGCCCGGCGGGCCGGGCCCCGGCTCAGGACCGGCCGGGCCCCGCTCCACCGGACGCGTCGCGGTGCCGGCCGCGCGTCATCGACATCAGCAGCCCGTGGGTCTCGTCGTCGGCGGCGGCCACCAGACCCCGGCCCCCCTCGCCGACCGGGGCGCCGTCGATCCCGGTGACGACGCAGCCGGCGGCCCGGCACAGAGCGATGCCGGCCGCGAAGTGCACGCTGTGGGCGAGGTCCTCGCCGTCGGTGACGTACGCGGCGCGCCGGCCGGCGGCGACCCAGGCCAGCGCCAGCGTCGTGGACACCACCCGGGGCCGGAAGCGCTCGGCGAACACGGGGTGGGCCAGCAGGTCCACGGCCCGGAACCCGGGCGCGTTCGGGAACGGCGGGTCCAGGTTGACGTCCACCAGCCGGGTGGCGGCCGAGGGCGACAGCGGTGCGTCCCCGGCCCCGTCGCGCCGCACCAGGGCGGTCTTCCCGTCGGTGAGGAAGATCTCGCCGCCGAACGGGTCGGCCACCGCCGCCGCCCCACCGCGCAGGGCCACGTTGACGGCCACCAGCATGGCGCCGGCGGCGTAGTTCAGCGTCCCGCACAGGGGGTCCACCAGCCACTGGCGCACGGCGCCCGCGGCACCCTGCCGTCCGCCTTCCTCGCCGAGCACCGCGTCGTCGGGCCGTGCGGCGCGCAGAACGCGGAGGATCGCCCGCTCGGCCTCCAGGTCGGCGGCGGTGGCGAAGTCCCCCGCGCCCTTGTCGACGCGGTCGAGCCGCCTGCCGTACATGCCGCGGACCACGTTCGCGCCGGCCCGGGCCCCGGCCGCCGCGACCGCGGCGTCGTCGGAACCGGTGGGGGAAGGGATCATGCCGCGCAGGTTACCGGAGCGGAACCGCCGCCCCGGCACCGCCCGGTCCGGGCGGGCGGCCCGCTCCCGCCCCCCACGTGCGGACCCCGCCCCCCCCGTGCGGACCCCGTCCCCCGGTGCGGACCCCGCCGCTCCGGCCGGAAGGAGTGGCCGGAACGAGTGCGGCGCCTTGTAATGAGGGTTCAGGCGACGGGGAGAGACCACCCCGGCGGAAGAGGCGGGTGAGGCCGGATGACGACGCCGTCGGAACGAGCCGCACGGGGCAGGGCGGCCCGCAAACGCGTCTCCCGCTCCTCCCACGGCCGCTGGATACCCAGCTCCCAGCGCCCCGACCCGCTGGACGTCCTGGAACGCCAGTGCCGGGACCGGCTGTCCGACCTCGTTCCCCTCCGGTACGCCAGGATGGCGGCCTCGCCCCTCGGCTTCCTGCGCGGTGCCGCCGCCGTCATGGCCGCCGACCTCGGCGCCCAGACCGGCACCGGACTCACCGTCCAGCTCTGCGGCGACGCCCACCTCCTCCACTTCGGCGTCCACGCGTCACCCGAACGGACGCTCCTCTTCGGCATCGACGACTTCGACGAGACCCTCCCCGGCCCCTTCGAGTGGGACGTGAAACGGCTCGCCGCGAGCGTCGCCGTCGCCGCCCTCCAGAACGGCGCCGCCGAGGCCGGGGCCCGCCGTGCCGCCCTCGCCGCCGTCCAGGCGTACCGCACGGACGTGCGCCGCCTCGCCGGCCTCGGCGAACTGGCCGTCTGGTACGAACGGGTTCCCGCCGACGCTCTCCTCCCCCTCGTCCGTCGCGGCGCCCGCGCCCGCGCCCGCGCCACGGACCGGCTCGCCCGTACTCGCCACACCGGCCTCCGGACGCTCGTCGTGCCCGCCGGGGCGGACGGGACCGGCCGCCGGCACATCGTCGACGACCCGCCGTTCCTCGAACGCGTCACGGACGTCGACCGGGCCGCCCTCGGCAAGGCGTTCAGCGACCACCGCAGCTCCCTGACGGGGGAACGCCGGCTGCTCCTCGACCGTTACCGCCTCCTCGACGCCGCCCGCGAGACCACCGGGGTCGGCGGCGTCGGCACCCGCTGCTTCGTCCTCCTCCTCGAAGGCAGGGACGAGGACGACCCGCTCGTCCTGCGGGTCAAGGAGGCCGGCCGCTCCGTCCTGGAGGAGTACCTGGCCCCGACCGCCCACTCCCACCAGGGCCGCCGCGTCGTCTGCGGCCGGCGGATCGCCCAGGCCGCGAGCGACGTCCTCCTCGGCTGGATGACCGGGCCCGAACAGCGCCACTTCCACTGGCGCCGGCTGGGCGACACGAGGGGCCCGGTCGAGGTGGAGGCCCTGTCCCCGGCGGCGCTGCGGGACTACGCCCGGCTCTGCGGCCGGGCCCTGGCCGGCGCCCACGCCCGCTCCGGGGACCGGATCGCCCTCGCCGCCTACCTCGGCGGCTCGGACGTCTTCGACCGCGCCGTCGCCGACTTCGCCCTCGCCTACGCCCGTCAGAACGCCGACGACCACGCGTCGCTCGGCGCGGCCATCGCCGCGGGCGTCATCACGGCGGCCCCGGAGGCATGAGGGACCGGGGGTCCGGGCGGCCCCTCACCTCTCCGGGGCCACCCGGCAGGGCCCTACGCCTCCCGCCACAACGGTGGTTCGGCCGGGGTCGCGGGGACCGGGCCGAAGAGCACCGCCCGGGCCACGGCCGGAGCGAACAGGGAGGACAGCGGGGCCGTCAGGCCGAGTGCCGCGCGGAACGCCGCCCCCACGACCGGGTCGCCCGGGGCCCGCTCCTGCACCCGGCCCAGGTACCGGCCCACCACACCGTCCAGCGGGCCGGTGCGCGCCGCGTCCCCGGTGGCGCCGGGCATCTTCCTGTCGGCGCCCGCCGAGATGTCCCAGGCCTGCTTCGAGGCGCCCAGGAGCGCCCGCTGCACCACCCGGGTGGTCGGGGTCCGCCTCGGGTCGGTGAGCGCCCGGCGCAGCGCGACCGCGCCGAGCGCGGCGACCGCCATGCCCTGTCCGTAGATCGGGTTGAAGGCGCACAGCGCGTCACCGGTGGCCAGGAAACCGGCCGGACGGCGGCCCGGACGGTCGTACCGGCGCCGGACGTTGGCCGTCCCGCGGAAGCCGTAGACCGGGGAGTCCGGCTCCGCCCGGGCCAGCCAGTCGCTGACCACCGGGTGCGGCAGCCGCTTCGCGTACTCCTCGAACGCGCCCTCCTCGACGGGCGGTTCGTCGCCGCGCAGGCCCGACAGGGTGACCAGGTGGCGCCCGTCCCCGAGGGGCAGCACCACACCGCCGTACACCTGCGTCGGGTTCGGCACGATGTAGCAACCGGCCGCGTCGGAGACGGAGTCGTCGGCGGGGGAGCGGTAGACCCGCGTGGCGTACGCGAGTCCCGTGTCCAGGGTCTCCTCGTGCGGCGCCTCCGCGCCGATGGCCGCCAGCCAGTCCGCCGCCTTCGTGGACCGCCCGGAGGCGTCCACCACGAGGTCGGCCGCCAGGGTGCGGATCTTCCCGCCCGCTCCGGCTCCGCGCTCGCGCAGCCGTACGCCCCGCACCCGCGCGGAGTCGCCGGTCAGGCCCACGGCCTCGACGCCCCCGACCAGCTCGATCCGGTGGTCGGCGAGCACCCGCCGCCGCACCAGCCACTCCAGCTGCGGACGCGGACCGGTGGAGAAGTACGTGGTCGCGGCCGTGCGGCGGAGCCATCTTCCGTTCTGCCACTGGATCATGTCCCGGGGAACGCCCACCTTCGGCGCGCCGAGTTCCGCCAGCTCGTCCATGAAGCCGGGAAGCAGTTCGTCGAACGCCTGCTGTCCGCCCGCGATCAGGGCGTGGAGGTGTCGTGCCTGCGGCACGCCCGGCCTCGCCTCCGGACCTTCGGGAAAGCGGTCGCGCTCGACGACCGTCACCTTCTCCGCGTGGTCGGCGAGGACCCTCGCGGTGAGCAGTCCGGCGAGACTTCCCCCGATGACCACCGCGTGGCGTGCCGCGCGGTGCCCCAAGTCGTCGGCCATACCAGCCCTTTCGTGTCGTGGAACCGGTGCGGTCCAGTATCCACGCCGACGGTTCCCGTCGCGGGTGAACGGCCCACGTGTTCGGGGCCGCCGGGGTCCGCGCCCCGGCGGGCTACTCCTCCGGACCGAGTTCCGCGAGGGCGCTCGTCAGCCACTCCACCCAGAAACGCTCCAGGTCGATCCCGCCCCGCAGGACGAGGTGGCGCAGCCGGTCCGGCTCCGCGCCGCGCCGCTCGGCCGGGAAGTCCCGGTCCTCGATCGCCAGGTACTCGTCCAACTGTTCCCGGTGCAGCGCGAGATGGCGTTCCAGCTCGGCCCGGAGGCCCGCCGTGCCGACCATCGCGGCCGCCCTCATCCGCAGCAGCAGGGCGGACCGCATCGGCTTCGGGTCCTCGGCCCTGGCGACCCAGTCGCCCAGCTCGGCACGGCCCGCGGGCAGCACCTCGTACTCCTTGCGCCGTCCCCGGACGGGTACCGGAGCGGGCAGGGCCCGGACGTGCCCCGCCTCCTCCAGCCTGCCCAGCTCGCGGTAGATCTGCTGGTGCGTGGCCGACCAGAAGTAGCCGATCGACTTGTCGAAACGGCGCGTCAGTTCGAGACCGGAGGAAGGCTTCTCGAGCAGCGCGGTGAGGATCGCGTGCGGGAGGGACATGCTCGCATCCTAGGTTCGGCGGGCCACGGCGACCGCGTCGGTCAGAGGGCGGCGGCCAGGCGGGTGCCCTGGTCGACGGCCCGCTTGGCGTCCAGCTCGGCGGCGACGTCCGCGCCGCCGATGAGGTGCGCCGTGCGGCCCGCCGCCACCAGCTCCTCGTAGAGGTCCCGCCGGGACTCCTGCCCCGCGCAGAGGACGACCGTGTCGACCGGAAGCAGCCGCGCCTCGCCGTCGATCGTGACGTGCAGGCCCTCGTCGTCGATCCGGTCGTACGTCACGCCCGCCACCATGGTCACGCCGCGGTGCTTCAGCTCGGTGCGGTGGATCCACCCGGTGGTCTTGCCGAGACCCGCGCCGACCTTGGTGCTCTTGCGCTGGAGCAGGTGCACCTGGCGCGGGGGCGCGGTCCGCTCGGGCGCGCGCAGTCCGCCCCGGTTCTCGTACGACGTGTCGACGCCCCACTGGCGGAAGTACGTCTCGGGGTCCCGGCTCGCGCCCTCCCCGCCGTCCGTCAGGAACTCCGCGACGTCGAAGCCGATGCCGCCGGCGCCGATGATCGCGACCCGCTCGCCGACCGGCGCGCCGTCCCGCAGCACGTCCAGGTAGCTGACGACGCTCGGGTGGTCCACGCCCTCGATGCCGGGGGTGCGGGGCGAGACGCCGGTGGCCACCACGACCTCGTCGTAGCCGTCCAGGTCGGCCGCCGCGACCGGGGTGTTCAGGCGCACGTCCACACCGCGCTCGTCGAGCTGGACGCGGAAGTAGCGCAGGGTCTCCTCGAACTCGTCCTTGCCCGGCACCCGCTTGGCGACGTTGAGCTGGCCGCCGATCTCGGCGGCGGCGTCGAAGAGGGTGACGGAGTGGCCGCGCTCGGCCGCCGACACCGCGCAGGAGAGGCCGGCCGGACCCGCGCCGACCACCGCGATCCGCTTGGCGCGGCGGGTGGGGGAGAGGACCAGCTCGGTCTCGTGGCAGGCGCGCGGGTTGACCAGGCAGGAGGTGATCTTGAGGTTGAAGGTGTGGTCCAGGCACGCCTGGTTGCAGCCGATGCAGGTGTTGATGGTGTCGGCGCGGCCGGCCGCGGCCTTGGCGACGAAGTCCGGGTCCGCGAGGAACGGGCGGGCCAGGGAGACCAGGTCGGCGCGGCCGTCCGCGAGGATCTCCTCGGCGACCTCGGGTGTGTTGACGCGGTTGCCGGTGACGAGCGGCACGGACACCTCGCCCATCAGCCGCTTCGTCACCCAGGTGTAGGCGCCGCGCGGCACGGAGGTGGCGATGGTGGGGATGCGCGCCTCGTGCCAGCCGATGCCGGTGTTGATGAGGGTGGCGCCGGCGGCCTCGATCTCCTTGGCCAGCCGGACGACCTCCTCCAGGGTGGAGCCGCCGGGGACGAGGTCCAGCATCGAGAGGCGGTAGACCAGGATGAAGTCCTCGCCGACCCGCTCGCGGATCCGGCGGACGATCTCCAGCGGGAAGCGGACGCGGTTCTCGTACGAGCCGCCCCAGCGGTCGGTGCGCCGGTTGGTGGCGGCGGCGATGAACTCGTTGATCAGGTAGCCCTCGGAGCCCATCACCTCGACGCCGTCGTACCCGGCCTCCCTGGCGAGCACGGCGCAGCGGACGTAGTCCTCGACGGTCCGCTCGACCTCCTCGTCGGTCAGCTCGTTCGGCACGAAGGGGCTGATCGGGGCCTTGAGGGCGCTGGGCGCGACCAGGGCGGGGTGGTAGGCGTACCGGCCGAAGTGCAGGATCTGCATCGCGATCCGGCCGCCCTCCCGGTGCACGGCCTCGGTGATCAGCCGGTGCTCGGCGACCTCCTCGGCCGTGGTGAGCTTGGCCCCGCCGTCCCAGGGGCGGCCGGCCTCGTTGGGCGCGATGCCGCCGGTGACGATCAGGCCCGCGCCGCCGCGGGCGCGCTCCGCGTAGAAGGCGGCCATGCGCTCGAAGCCGTGCTCGGTCTCCTCCAGGCCGACGTGCATCGACCCCATGATCACCCGGTTGGGCAGGGTGGTGAACCCGAGGTCGAGCGGGGTCAGCAGGTGCGGGTACGGGGTCATGCGGGCGCCTCCTCGCGCGGGAACGTCACCCACCGTTCTAGGGGACCCCGGAAGGGTTCTGCAACTAGTTGCAGAAGATTCGGGACGTGATGTCCGCTACTTGTTCCGGATCGCGAGGGGATCCGGCCGGTCCGGTGGGACCGGGGGAGGCCCGTTCGGCGACCGGCGCCGGTCGCCGGGGGCGCTCGGGACCTGCCCCTGCCGGTCCGACGGCTCGGGCCGGTGCCGAGCAGCCCCCGCGGGGCCATGGCCGTGCCCGGTCCGGGGGCCGGCGCGCCTCCGGGCCCGGTGGTGCTCGGGAGCGGCTGTGCGGGAACGAGGGAAAACGGGGAAGGGGGAGGGGGGCGGGGATCGGGGGATACGAAAGGAGCGTCATGAAGGCAGTGTCGATCAAGGAGCCCGGTGGCCCCGAGGTGCTGGAGTGGACCGAGGTCGAGGACCCGTCGCCCGCTCCCGGCGAGGTCGTCGTCGACGTGGTGGCCAGTGCTCTGAACCGTGCGGACGTCATGCAGCGCATGGGGCGCTACCCGCTGCGGCCCGGCTGGTCGCCGTACCCGGGCCTGGAGGTCTCCGGCCGCGTCGCCGTCCTCGGCGAGGGGGTCACCGGGTGGCGGGTGGGCGACGAGGTCTGCGCCCTGCTGTCCGGGGGCGGTTACGCGCAGAAGGTCGCCGTTCCCGCCGGACAACTGCTGCCCGTCCCGAAGGGGATCGGCCTGGCCGAGGCGGCCGGCCTGCCCGAGGTGACCGCCACGGTGTGGTCCAACCTCGTCATGACCGCGGGGCTCGCGGCGGGGGAGACCCTCCTCGTGCACGGCGGACTCGGAGGCGTGGGTTCCACGGCGATCCAGGTCGCCAAGGCGCTGGGAGCCCGTGTCGTCACCACCGTGGGCGGCCCGGAGAAGGTCGCGCGGGCGCGGGAGCTGGGCGCCGACGTGGCGATCGACCACCGGGCCGAGGACTTCACCGGGCACGGCCCCTACGACGTGATCCTCGACGTCGTCGGCGGCGACTACCTCGAACGCAACGTCCGCTCCCTGGCCCTCGACGGACGCCTGGTCGTCATCGGCCTGCAGAACGGCCTCGACGGTACGCTCGACCTCTCCGACCTGGTCTTCAAGCGCCTCTCGGTGTACGGCACCACCCTGCGCACCCGGTCGGAGGAGCAGAAGGCCGCCGTCGTCGCCGAGGTCCGCGACAAGGTCTGGCCGATGATCGAGAACGGGTCCGTGCGCCTCCTCGTCGAGGACCGGATGCCCATGAGCGAGGCCGCCGAGGCGCACCGGAGGATGGAGACCGGCGGACACACCGGCAAGATCCTCCTGATCAACGACTGAGGCGCCGGGGGCGGGTCCGCCCGCGCACGCTTCTCTCCCGGCGGTGATCGCGTGATCCGCGACGGGTCCGTTCCGGATCGCGCGATTACCGCCGGGGATCCGGGGCAGGCGGGCGGAGCGGGACGCGTGTCCCCCGTTCGGAGTAAGGAGACGGCCGATGCTGATGGCACACCCCATGGTGCTGGAGAACCTCGTCGAGCAGTACGAGACGCTGCGGACCCTTCGGGCCGAGAACGGCTCGGCCGAGGTGCGCCGTCAGACCGAGGACGTCACCTACACCCTGTGCGTGTCCACCGGCACCCGCGACATCGACGCCGCGCTGGCCGCCGCCCGCCGCCAGCTGTCCCGCGCCCGCTCCGAGGGCGACTTCGCGCTGACCGGCTGACGGGACACCGCGACCGCCCCCTCCCGTCCCCCCACACGTCCCGTGATCGTTCCTCCCCGTGACGTGTGGGGGGCACACGTGCGGGCCGCCCGTGACGTGCCGTCGTCCGGTGCCCGGAACGGGAGAGCGTCCGCGGTGATGCACCCCATTTGATCGGATTAGTGTGGAGATCATGTCCGACCCACACGACGACACACCCCTTCCTCACGACACTCCCCCGGGGAGCGTCCCGGCGGCCGGCCCTCCGGGACCAGGACGCGGTGAGACCCGTGACACGGGTGAAGGCACGACCGACCGCACCGTACGTACGGGCGCCGACGCCGAGCGCGCGGACGGGGGCGCCGGCGAGGCCGACGCGGGCGCCGGCCGTCCGGGCGAAGGCGCCGTACCGGAGAGCGAACGTTCCGCGCCGCCGCACGGCGCCCACGGCAGACCGCCGAGCCGGGCCGAGCGCTGGGAGATGTTCACCCGTTCGCCCTTCCTCCCCGCGACCGTCCTGGTCCTCATCCTGGCCGCCGCGGCCGCGCTCTTCGCCGGTTCGTACACGTACACCATGGCGAACCCGACCCCCCGTCACATTCCGACGGCCGTCCTCGGGACGGACTCGCCGACCGGCACGAAGTTCGTCGAGGGGATGGAACGGGCGCTCGACTCCTCGCTCGCGCTGCGCCCGTACCGTACGCGCGCCGAGGCGCTGGAGGCGGTGAACGAGCAGCGGGTCTTCGCCGTCATGACCCTGCGGGACGGCCGCGTGGCCTTCGACGTCGCCGGCGCCTCGGGGGCGTCCGTGGCGCAGCTCCTCGCGGAGGCGGCGGTGACGGTGGGCCGGTCCACGGGGGTGCCGGTCACCGTGACGGACGTCAAACCGCTCCAGAAGGGCGATCCGCGCGGCCTCGCGCTGTTCTACATCTCGCTCGCCGCCGTGATCATCGGCTTCGTGGGGGCCATCCAGCTCAGTGTGCACGCGAGGCCGCTCAACCCCGCCGAACGGATCACCTTCACCGTCCTCTACTCGCTCCTCGGCGGGTTCGCCATCGCCGCGACCGTGGACTGGCTGCTGGGCGCCCTCGACCTGCCGTTCGTCGAGTCGTGGCTGATCCTCGCGCTGACCATGTTCGCCTCCGGCATGGTCTTCTCCATGTTCAACACCCTGATCGGGCGGTGGGCCATGCTGCCGACCTGGGGGCTGATGGTCCTCCTGGGCAACCCCTCGTCGGGCGGCGCGGTGTCCTGGCCCCTGCTGCCGTCGGCGCTCGGGCACATCGGCCAGTGGCTGCCGCCGGGCGCCTCGGTGAACGCGCAGCACACGGCGGTGTACTTCGGCGGCCACCAGCACCTCTTCCCCTTCGTGGTACTGGCCGCCTGGGCCCTGCTCTCCTCGGCGGTGTTCTGGATCTGGCGGCACCGGCACCCCGGCGGCCGGGAACGCGGCGGGGCGCACGCCGCCCTGTGAGGACGTACGGCGGCGCGCCCTCCCGGCCCGTTCCCCGTGAGCGCGCCGGCCCCGGGCCGGACGCGCCCCGGGGCCGGCCCTCCGCACGGGAGTGGCCGGCCCCGGGGCCGCCGGTGAGGGGTCACCGGCCGGACGGCTCAGGTGGACAGGAGCCGGTGGAAGAACGAGCGGTACTCGCGCAGCGCCAGGCGGAGGCTCTCCGTGTCGGCGTCCCGCCCCTCGCTCCACTGCCCTTCGAGGGTGCGCTTGTGGTCGGCGAAGACGTCCGCCAGGGCCCGCATCACGTCGGCGACGAGCGCGTCGGCCGAATGGACCGCCTCGCGCGGGTCGTCGACGAACCGGCCCTGGATCTCGCGCCAGCGCCCGCGGTACGCGTCCTCGTCCGCGAGGCCGAACAGGGCCGGGGCGTCCTCGTCCTCCGCGGGCCCGGCGCCCTCCGGGGGGCGCCCGTCGCGGGAGCGGCGGTCCGCGTCCCCGGACGGCGCGGCCTCCGCGACGGCCGGGCGGTCGGTGATGGGGCCGTCGGTGGCCGGGCTGTCGATGGCCGGGTCGTCGGCGGCCGTGACCGGCCCGTGGCGCGTCTCCGCCGCCGGGCCCCCGGCGCCCGTCGTGTCCGGCGTGGTTCCCCGGTGAGCGGCCGCCGCGTCGTCGTGGCGTTCCGCCGGGGACCCCTCGGAACGAGTGCCGGCCTCTGCCGGAACTCCGGCCTTCACCAGGACTCCGGCCTCCGCCGGGACCCCGCTTCCCGCCGGGGCTTCGGGGCCGGTCCGGGCCTCGGAGCCGGCCGTCTTCGGCCGCTCCGGCGTGTCGTGGTCTCGCATGTGTTCCGCCTCCGCGTCAGGACCGGCCGGAGCCGGTCGGCTCGCCGTCGGCGAGCAGGTCGCCGAAGAGGGCGCGGTAGTGCACCATCGCCTCCCGCAGCTGTTCGGTGGTGGCCGACTTCGAGGAGCTGAGGGCGTGCACCTCCTGGGCCGCCCGGTAGTGTTCGAGCGTGCGGCCGTGCCGCACGGACAGGTCGCGCATCTGCTGCTCGTACCCCTCGGTGGGGTAGCCCCGCTCCTCGAGCAGGTCCGTCACCAGCCGGTCGGCGTCGTGCACCGCGCCCTCGGGCCGGTCGACGAACTCCTCCTGGAGGTCCCTCCAGCGCCTGGCGTACTCCTCCCGTACGCCACTGGGCAGCGGTTTGACGTCCAGCTCCCGGAAGCGTCGCTCCCGGGCGTCGAGGTCCCGTTCCGCGGCCCGCCTGCTCCCGGTCTCCTCGACCGCCCGCTCGTACTCGGGGCCGAACCGTTCGCGCAGACGCGTCCGCCGCCGGTGGTTCGCCGCGGCGACGGCGACGAGCGCGGCCAGGGCGACGGCGGCGATCACGAGGATCAGGAGGATTCCTGTCGACATCGACTCGCACCTCTCGCTGTGTCTTGTCCGTAGCGGTCCGGCTGCCCCGCGCCCCGCGCCCCAAACGGGCGCTACGGCGGGCAAAGGCGCCGAGGAGCGAGGGAGTTGGCCGTAGAGGTGCGCCGGGGGCCGGGCGCCGGGAACCGCCGGTCCGCTCTTTTCCGCCATGCCCCGTCGTGCGCACCGGCTCCGCTGTGGCGCGCAACACATAGGGTGTAGGTGACTCCATGGCGGGTAGGTGCGCGGGAACGCGGGGGTAGAGGACGATGACAGTGGGGTCCGATGCTGAGGGTGATGCCTGTGCGGCGTCCGAGGACAGTCTGGCGCGGGCCGAGTACCCGCTGGACGGGGACGGCGAGTCCATCGCCGAGGCGCGAGATCTGGCCACTGCCTTCCTCGACGGGGTCCGCGCCGAATGCGGCGTGATCGTGTCCGAGCGGGTGGCGGACGTGACGCGGCTGGTCGTGAGCGAACTGGTCACGAACGCCCGCAGGTACGCCCCGGGCCCGGTCCTGCTCCGGCTGAGCCTCACCCCCGGGACCGTGGACGTCGCCGTGTGGGACGGCGATCCCACGGTTCCGGCGGCCCGTGCCGCCGATCCCGGACGGATCGGCCAGCACGGCCTGGAGATCGTCAAGGCCGTCACCCGGGACCTCCGGATCCGGCGGGAGGCGGCCGGCAAGCGCGTCACGGCCCGCATCGACCTGTCCTGACCCCGCCCGTTCTCCGCTCCCCGGGGGAGCTCCCCCGGGGAGCGGAGAACGGGGCGCGGACGTCAGGGGCGCGGCCGGGCGGCGGTGTCCAGATAGAAGGCGTCGATGCTCTGGACGGCCCGCTCGAACTCGTCGAGGTTGACCGGCTTGGTCACATAGGCGTTGGCGTGGCTGCTGTAGGCGCCGGTCACGTCGTCGGGGGCCGTCGACGTGGTGAGGACCACCACGGGGATGGTCTGCAGCTCCTCGTCGGTCTTGAGGACCTTCAGCAGTTCCCTGCCGTTCATCCGGGGCATGTTCAGGTCGAGGACGATGAGGTCGGGCCGCGGGGTGTCCGGGGCGCGCAGGTGCTCCAGCGCGGCGACCCCGTCGGTGACCTGGACCAGGTTGCGGGCCCCGCGCTCGGAGAGGGCCTCCTCGATGAGCATGGCGTCGGCGACGTCGTCCTCGACGAGCAGGACGTCGAACGGGCGGGCGGGGGTGGTCATGATCGGTTGCTCCGTGGGTTTGTCGTGTGAGTGGTCGAAGAGCCCCGGCCAGCGACGGCGGGCGCCCTGTCGGGTCATGCCGCAGGCGGCGCCGAGCTGGGGGTAGCCGGCGCCCGCGCGGGCACCGGCCTCGACCGCTTCGCGCTGGAGCCGTTCGGCGGCCTTCTGGATGTGGTCGAGGACGTGGAGCAGGGCCAGGGCCTGTGCGCGGTCCTCCCGTGCCGGATGCGAAGGACCTTCCAGAAGCCTTTGGACGAGGCGCTGCGCGAGATCGCCGACCGCCGCGTCCGCGACGGCGGCCGTCTCCTGCGGAGTGGTCCGCAGCACGAAGTTCTTGCCTGGCACACCTGGCACTGTAGGTCCCCGGGCGGCTTGGCGACAACAACCGTTGTCGCCCATTAAAGTGATCGCGCCGCATCCTGGCGGCCGGCACAGCGAGGAGTCCACAGAATGACCGGCGACGAGAGGCAACCGCGCACACGGGGGCTTTCCGCGTGGACGACCCGGCGGTGGCTCCGTGTGGGGACGGCCATCTCCCTGGCCGTCCTGGCGCTGCTGGGAGCGACGGGGGCGTGGATCCTGGTGCGGACCGAGACGCTCAGCGAGGAACTGGTGGAGGTGCGCTCTCCCGCGCTGACCACGGCGATCCGCCTGGAGTCGGCCGTGCTCAACCAGGAGACCGGCATCCGCGGATACGGGCTGACCGGCTCCCCGGACTTCCTCACCCCCTACCGGGAGGGGGTCGTCGAGCAGAAGGCGCGGGACGCCCAGCTCTCCGGACTGATCCGCGGGGAGCGGTCCGCCCTGGCCGACCTGACGGCCGTGCGGAAGGCCGTGGCCACGTGGCAGGAGAGGATCGCCCGGCCGATCGCCGCCGCGCCGCCCGGTGCCTCCTCGCCGCTGGCCGTGGCGCGGGCGGAGGAGGGCAGGAAGACCTTCGACGCGGTACGGGCCGCCCTGAACGGACAGCAGGAACGGCTGAGCGCGGAGCGCACCGGTACGAAGAACGACCTCATGGCCATGATGGAGGTCCGGAACTGGGTCTTCAGCGCCATCGGGGTGTTCATCGTCCTCCTGACCGTCCTGATCTTCGAAGGACTGCGCCGGGGCATCAACGAACCGCTGGATCGGCTCGGCGCGGACGCCCGCGTCATCACCGGCGGTGACTTCGAGCACCCCATCACCCCGTCCGGCCCCGCCGATCTGCGGCGCCTGGGCGAGGAGGTCGACTCCATGCGCCGGCGCCTGGTGCGGGAACTGGCCTTCACCGAGGACGCGCGCCTGCGCCTGGACGCGCAGGCCGCGGACCTCCAGCGCTCCAACGCCGAGCTGGAGCAGTTCGCGTACGTGGCCTCCCACGACCTCCAGGAGCCGCTGCGCAAGGTCTCCAGCTTCACCCAGCTCCTCCAGCGGCGTTACGGGGGGCAGCTCGACAGCCGGGCCGACCAGTACATCGACTTCGCCGTCGACGGGGCGAACCGCATGCAGACCCTCATCAACGACCTGCTCGACTTCTCCCGGGTCGGACGGCTGCACAACGCCCACCAGGAGGTGGACCTGGAGGAGGTGTTCGAGCGGACGGTGTCCGCGCTGAGCGTCGGCATCGAGGAGGCCGGGGCGACGATCACCCACGACCCGCTGCCGTCCCTGGTCGCCGACCCCACCCAGATGGGCATGCTCTGGCAGAACCTGATCGGCAACGCGGTGAAGTTCCGCCGCCCGGACGAGGCGCCGCGCATCCACGTGACGGCGGACCGGGAGGGCGAGATGTGGCGGTTCACCGTCACCGACAACGGCATCGGCATCGCCCCGGAGTACGCCGACAAGGTCTTCGTGATCTTCCAGCGGCTGCACACCAAGGACGTGTACTCCGGCAGCGGCATCGGCCTCGCGATGTGCAAGAAGATCGTCGAGTTCCACGGCGGCGCCATCGCCGTCGACCCGGACTACCGCGACGGCGCGCGCATCACCTTCACCCTGGCGCCCGAGCCGCCGGAGAACTCCGTCCCCGCCGTCGCCCCGCAGGCCGCCGGTTCCGGCGCGGAACGGGCGGAGTGACCGACGGCATGACCACGAACCCCGTCGGACCGGCCTACGAACCGACGTACCGCATCCTCCTGATCGAGGACGACCTGGGCGACGCCCTGCTCGTCGAGGAACTGCTCCACGACACGGGGCTGCGGTTCGAACTGACCACCCGGACCACCCTGGCCGGGGCCCGCGCGGAGCTGGCCGGCACCCCGATCGACTGCATCCTCCTCGACCTCCACCTCCCCGACGTGTCGGGCACCGACGCGGTCACCGCGGTCCGGGGCATGGCCCCGCACACCGCCGTCATCGTCCTGACCGGACTCTCCGAGTCCCAGGCCGGCCCCGACGCCATGGCCGCCGGAGCCCAGGACTACCTCGTCAAGGGAAAGGTCGAGGCGGACCTCCTGCACCGGACGGTCCGGTACGCCGTCTACCGCAGCCGGACCGAACGCGCGAGCGCCGAGGCCCAGGCCGCCCGGCTGCGGGCGGAGGAGAACGCCCGCCTGGAGCGCGGTCTGCTGCCCCAGCCGATCCTGGACACCTCCACGGTGCGGGTGACCTCGCGCTACCTGCCGGGCGCCGCCATGGCCCTGCTCGGCGGCGACTTCCTCGACGTCGTGGAGGGGGACGGCGGGCTGCTGCACGCGGTCGTCGGCGACGTCAGCGGCCACGGCCCCGACGCCGCCGCCCTCGGCGTCTGCCTGCGGATCGCCTGGCGTTCCCTCGTCCTCGGCGGACACCGCGGCGACGACCTGCTGCACCTGATGGAGCGCATCCTGATCGCCGAGCGCGGCAACCAGCACATGTTCGCGACCTGCACCCTGCTCACCCTCGACCAGAACGCCGGCACCGCCGTCGTCCACCTCGCCGGCCACCACGAGCCCCTCCTCACCACGGACGAGGGCACCCGGGAGCTGGCCGCCGAGC
Source organism: Streptomyces sp. NPDC001744 (assembly GCF_042892575.1). NCBI lineage: Bacteria > Bacillati > Actinomycetota > Actinomycetes > Kitasatosporales > Streptomycetaceae > Streptomyces > Streptomyces sp. NPDC001744. Next base: position 220,572 of record NZ_JBIAUG010000003.1, on the reverse strand, counting down.
ACGGCATCGCCCTGGGGATCGTGCCCGGACCGCACCGCTGGCCCTCCACGGTCGTCCCGCTGCCCGCCGCCGGTGCCCTGACGCTCTACACCGACGGCCTCACCGAAGGGCACAGCGGCACCGCGAACGAGCGGCTGGGCGTGGAGGGGCTGCTCGACCTGATCGCGCGCCTTCCGGCGACCGACCCGGCCGTCCACGTCGACCTCCTCATCAAGGAGACCCACGAGCTGAACGCGGGACGGCACTCCGACGACCTCGCCGTCCTGCGTCTCGACTGGGGGAGCCTGCCGGCGCACGGCTGAGGGCATACGGAGGCGGGCCCCCGGGCCCCGGCCCGCTTCTAGGCGGCGGTCCTGCGGGCGATCAGATGGGCGACCACCACGTAGACGACCGCGGGGACGCCGTAGTCGAGCAGCACCTGAAGGACGTGCGAGGAGACGGTGAAGAGCCCGACCGACCAGGCGGCGAGCCAGTCGGCGGCGGTGTGGAACCAGCCGACGACGGTGTTCGCCCGGTTGGCGTCGAGCAGGTCCAGGGCGATCCAGACGACCAGGACACCCGCGAGGACGTGGGCCACGGTTCTGATGACGGAGTCTGTGCCTCTCATGGACTCCGCCTTGCCCGCGCCCGCCGGGACAAACGGTCCGGGGCGCCGCCGGCCGGCCGGCGACACCTCACGGTCCGTCATGACACGTGCTCCCCGGGGCGGCTGGCGTGGGGACGTCCAGCGGTGTGAAGATGACGCCATGTATGCGGTTCCTGAGAGAAAAGTGCACTTCACCCAGCACGGACAGGTCTTCGTGATCACGGTAACCGGCGAGATGGATCACGACGACACGGAGGCGGTCGAGGCCGCCTGGGCGGCGGCCGACGAGGCGGCGCTCCCCATGACGGCGGTGGATCTCTCTCAGGTCACGTTCGCCGACAGCATGCTCCTCAACGCGCTGCTCGACGCCCGGCGCCGCCACGCGGCGGACGGCCGTGAACTGGTGCTGATCGGCCCCCTGCGGTCGGGGGTGCGGCTGCTCCTGGACATCAGCGGGACCCTCGACCACTTCCGGATCGTCAGCACGGGTCCTTCCCCCGCCAGTTGAGGCCGTGCTCCCACCGGGGACACGGCGGTACGCGGAACGGGCGAGCGGCCGTCGCACCGCACGGCACGGCCCAGAGAGCGGCACAGGAGAACACCATGGCCATCCCGTTCGGGGAATTGGCTTCCGGCACCCGGAGACAGGCGGCACCCATGCAGTTCATCGCCGTCTGGGAGACGACGGACGCGCCGATCGCGGACTTCCGGCACGCCACGCGCGCGCTGCTGGCCCTCGCGGGGCACCTCCCCGGCCACCGGGCGAGCCAGGACGCCCAGCTCGTCGTGACCGAACTGGTCACCAACGCCTACCGGCACGCCCCCGGTCCGGGCGTGCTCCTGCTGGAGCTGACGCCCGGAGAGTTCCTCCTGGACATCACCGTCCGTGACGGTTCTCCCCATCCGCCGCTCCTCCGACCGCCCGACGCCACCCGTCCCGGCGGTCACGGTCTCCGCCTGGTCGCCAGGCTGTGCGAACGGCTGCACCACAACGCCCTGGGGACGGGCAAGGAGGTCGTCGCCCGGCTCCACCTCCGCCGGCCCGCCGGCTGAACGCCGCACTCCCACCGGAGAACGGCCCGCGCGTCACACCCGCTCCGGCGGCGCCGCCTCCTCGTCCTCGCGCGCGCCCTCCCCGCCCACCGGGCCGGTGAGATGGTCCAGGACGTTGGTGATGCGGAGCATGCGCTCGAAGAAGTCCGGGCGGTCGTCCAGGTGCAGGGCGGCGCCGCGGGCACTGACCCGGCGGTGGATCAGCAGCAGGGCGGCCAGGCCCGAGGAGTCGATGTGCGTCAGGCCGCCGAAGCCGAGGCGTACGTCCCGGAGCGGCGCTCCGCCGGCCGACAGGTGCTCGGTGACCGCGTCGACCAGTTCGTCGCAGGTGTCGTAGTCGAACTCCCCGCCCACGCTCACGTACAGCGAGGTGGACTTCCGGACGATGCCGAGGGTGAACTCGAGGGAAGGGAAATGGTTCATGTGCGTGTGTCGGGGCCGGGGGAAGGGGTGGTGGTCCGCCGGTCCAGGGCCGCGAGGCCCTGCTCGATCGCGTGCGTCGCGCGGGGGAAGTCGCGAAGCTGTCCGGCCAGGATGTCCAGACCGGCCGTGACGGACCCGGTGGGCACGTGGCGGGCCCGGAGGACGTCGGCGGTCCAGGTGAGGAACGTGGTGAACAGGTCGGGATCGTCGACGTAGAGGGCGGTGGACAGGAAGTTGACGATGTGCGCGAGGTCCTCCGCGGTGCGCTCGCGCTGGAGGTCGCTGTAGGACCGCAGGGCGGGGAACCGGTTCTCCATGTCGGCCAGGGTCTGTTTGACGAGCCGGTGCCGGGACCGGACGACCATCGTGTACTCCTGGTCGGCCAGGTGCGGCAGGTCGTCCACGGCCTGGCGGCCGGCCGACACGCCCGGCCGTGCCATCCCCTCGTCCAGGACCGCGAGCGCGCCGCGCGCGTCGGGCGCCCACCGGTCGGCGCGCAGCGTGCGCGCGTACCGGCCGTCGAGCCCGAAGGCCCGCCCGCCCGCCAGGACGGGGACGCCCACGGCCCGGCAGGCCGTGATGGCGGCGTGGGCGGCCGGCAGGTGGGTGGGAATGGACCCGGACAGCAGGACCGCCTCGGGGTTGCTCTGGTGCAGATGGGCGACCAGGTGCGGAGTGGGCGTCTGGGCTCCCAGGTAGTCGACCCGCCAGCCGTGCAGGGAGAGGACCTCCGCGACGAGCCGGGCCGGGAAGGCGTGCCACTCGCCGTCCACGCAGGCGACCGTGACCCGGCCCCGGGAGGGCGCGGCGCCGCTCTCGCGGCGGTGCGCCAGGGAAGCGACGATCCGCTCGTTGATGGCGGTGGCGGCGTGCTCCTGGGCCACGGTGATGCGGTCGGCGGCCCATTCCACGCCGACCTTCGCCTGGATGGGCGCCAGCACCCCGAGGAGCAGCGTCTCCTCCGGTACGCCCGAGTCGAGCGCCCCGTGGACGGCCGCCGCCGCGGCGGCCTCGTCGCCCTCGACCACCGCCTCCCACAGCCGCTCCGCCACCGCGGCGGTGGTGAGGGGGTGACTCATGTGTTCCTCCCGCTGTTGCCCCGTCCGCCGAGGGGGGACGGCGGGACGCTCCTGGGGGCCGTGATGGCCACGACGGCCATGTCGTCGTGGCGGCCGTCGTCCAGCCACTGGGCGGCCAGCATCTGCATCCGCTCCACCACCGCCTCCGCCTGCATCCCCGCGCACTCGGCCAGGGCCCTCTTCAGACGTTCCATACCCAGGAACTCGCCTCCCAACGGACCGCCGCGCGCCTCCACGATGCCGTCGGTGTAGAGCAGGCAGGTCTCCCCGGGCGCGAGCTCCGTTCGTACCGTACGCGCCGTGACGGCCGGCAGCGCGCCGACCAGGGTGCCGCGGGTGGCGATCTCCTCCACCGTGCCGTCGGCGCGGACGACGAGCGGCGGCAGGTGGCCGGCGCTGGTCAGCCGCAGTTCCGTCCGGCCGTCCCGGCGGCGCACGGAGGCGAGGACGAGGGTGGCGAAACGGGTGTGGTGCGAGGAGAGCAGGGCGCCGTTGAGCAGTTCCAGGACCCGCTGGTGGTCCTCGGCCAGGGGCAGCAGGGCGTGCAGCGTGTTGCGGATCTTGCCGGTCAGGACCGCCGCGTCCAGGCCCTTGCCCGCCACGTCGCCCAGGACCACGAGGGTCTCCCGCGAGGGGTCGGCGCCGGGGTGGACGTCGTAGAAGTCCCCGCCGACCCGCTCGTGGTCCTTCGAGGCCCGGTAGCCGCCGGCGTACTCGATCCCGTGGACGTGGGGGAGGACCGGCGGCAGCAGTTCGCGCATCAGCGTGGTGGTGATGGCGGTCTGCTCGGTGTAGAGGCGGGCGGCGGACAGCGCGGCGCCGGCGCGGGCCGCGAACAGGCGCGCGAAGACCTCCTCGCCCTCGGTGAAGGCCCGCTCGGTGCCGGAACGCAGCAGGACGAGCGCCCCGGCCGGCACCCCGTGGCCGGGCAGGGGGGTGACGATGACGGAACCGACCGGCGCGGTGAAGCCGTCCGGGACCATCCAGTCGGGGATGTCGGCGGGGTCGATCCAGCGGGCCGGCACGGGCGGGAAGCCCTGCAGCGCCTCCGCGAGGCCCGGCACGCCGGAGACGTCGATCTGCCGGACGGTCTGCGTGACGGGACCGCCCGGACGGGCGAAGGTCAGCGGATGGCGCCGTCCCTGGGACGGCGCGACGAGGACGGCGGCTTCGGCGAGATGTTCCGCGGCCATCGACGCGGCCACCTCCATGCAGCGCTGCACGTTCAGGGTGGACAGCAGGGAACTGGAGACCTCCGCGAGGATCTCCGAACGCGTCCGCACGTCGGTCAGGGCCGCCTCGGCCAGACGCCGGTCGGTCTCGTCGACCAGCCACCACACCACGTCGCCGTCGTCGCCCGGAGTGGGGTGCGCCTCCAGGAGGCGGTCGCGGATGCGCCCGGACGGCGGGCCGCTCCCCGGGCCGGGGCGCCCGTCGGCGATGCGCCGGTGGGCGTCCGCCAGCCAGGACGGCACCCGCTCGTGCAGCCGGTCACCGCCCGCGGCGTCGGGCAGCAGGAACCGGGCGGCCTCGTTGATCCGTACGAGACCGCCGTACCGGTCGACGACCAGCACGGGGTAGGGAGCCTCGATCCACGTCGCGCCGACCTGGAGGCCGGCATCGGGAGGACGGGCGGAGGAACCGCGGGAAGCAGACACAAACGGAGGCGCGCACAGTGCGCGCCTCACCACCTTCCTGCTATGGACGACAGTTGCCCTGGGGCAACTGTCTCGCACTCGTTCGCGCGACCGCAAGCCGCTCCCGAAATGTACATACAAGCCTCACATCGTGGCGGATCGATCGCCGCCGGTCACACGCACCGCCATCAGCGCGATGTCGTCCTCCCCATGGGGAGGGAACGCCTCCAGAAGGGCGTCGCAGATCCTCTCCACGTCCGGCGGAAGGCTCCCGAGAACGGATTCGAGGCGGGCCAGCGAGATCCCCAGGTGTTCCCGGCGCCGCTCGACCAGGCCGTCGGTGGTCATCAGGAGGACGGACCCGGGAGGCGCCGCGACCTCGGTGCTCACCGGATGGGGGAGCCCCACGCCGAGGAGCGGACCGTGCTCGTCGAGGGAGCGGACGTTCCCGTCGGGGGTGCGGAGCAGCGGAGGCAGGTGACCGGCGTTGGCGATGTGCAGGACGCCGGTGGCCTCGTCGATGAAGACGATGCACAGGGTGAGGGTCAGCCGCGCGCCGACGGCCGCCAGCAGGTGGTCGAGACGGGCGAGGATGCCGTGCGGGGGATGCCCCTCGATGGCGTAGGCGCGCAGGGCGTGGCGGACCTGGCCCATGAGCATGGCGGCGTCGAGGGAGTGGCCGGCGACGTCGCCGACGGCGAGGAGGAGTCCTCCCCGGGTGGGAAGGGCCTCGTAGAAGTCGCCGCCGATCTCCGCGTGGTCGCTGGCGGGCAGATAGCGCACCGCGAGGTCGGCGAGGTGCGAGTCGGGGAGGGTCTCGGGCAGGAAGCTCCGCTGGAGGGTCAGCGCCAGGTCGTGCTCCTCGGTGTAGCTCCGCAGGGCTTCCAGGGCCAGGGCGCACGCCTGGGCCAGCTGGGTCAGGAGCTGCTCCTCGTCGGGCGTCGCGACCGCCTCGGCGGGGACCGCGAGGCACACCGGCTGCCGGCCCGGCTTGGCGCGCGCCACGGCCACGGCGAGCGTGTCGTGGGGGACGAGGTGGTGCGGGAAGCCCGGCCAGCGGCGGGCGGGGACCGTGAGCAGCCGTACCCCGGTGCGGTCCCCCGTCTCGTGGTGCGCGGGCAGGTCGCGGGCGTCGAGCGGCACGTCGGCGGTGTCGGTGGAGGACCGCCCGCCCGTGCCCGCCGCCGAGGCCGGTTCACCGTGCGGCGAGATGATCGCCGCCACCGCGGGCGTCCCCAGGACGGCGGTCGCGCCCCTGGCGGCGGCCCGGGCGACCCCCGTGGCGCTGACCGCGCTGTAGAGGAGCAGGGTCGCCTCGTTCAGGTGCAGCAGGCGGTCCGCCAGCCGTTCGGCCCGGCGGCGCGCCCGCGCGTAGCGCAGGGTGGCGGTGACGGTGGCGAGGAGCTCGTCCGGGGCGATGGGCTCCGTGAGGTAGGCGTCGGCCCCGCGGTTGAGGCCCTGGGTCCGGTCCTTGGCCGTGATGGCGGACGCGGACACGTGGACGACGGGGAGGGCCGCCGTCGCGGGGTCGGCCTTGATGTGCTCGCAGACGTCGAAACCGGTCATGTCGGGCAGGCGCACGTCGACGATCGCCACCTCCGGCAGGGCGTCGGCCTCCCGGAGCAGGGCGAGCGCCCGGGTGCCGTCCTCCGCCTCCACGACGGTGTGGCCCGCGCGGGACAGGGTGGTCTTCAGCACGTAGCGGTTGGTCGGGTTGTCGTCCACGACCAGCACGCGCGCGGGCGAGGTGTCGGACGGGGGCGGTCCTGCGATCACGGTGTGGATTCTCCGGGCGTCTGCTGCTCACCGGTCTTCGCCGGAGGGGGGAGGTCGGGGCCGGTCGGGTGGAGGGCCAGGGCCCGGCCGATGCGCTCCGGCGTCAGGTGCGTCTTGCCCAGCACGGCCCGCGCGTGGGTGAGCCGGGAGTGGTCCACGTCGCCGGGGTCGGTCGAGGTCAGCACCACGACCGGGATGTGCGCGGTCCCGGGGTCCCGGGCCAGGACCTGGAGGAGGACGTACCCGTCGGGCGCCGGCATCGCCAGGTCGATCAGCACCGCTTCGGGCCGCTCCGCGCGGATGACGTCGACGGCCCGCGAGCTGACCGACACCTCGGTCACGTTCCGCGCGACCCGCCGCAGGACCGGCCGGATCAGCTCGATGAACGTCCGGTCGTCGTCCACGACGACCAGCGACTCCGGCAGGGGGTGGGGGACCCGCGCCGGGACCTCCGCCGGGGCGAGGTCGAGGCAGGCCGGGATCTCGACCCGGACCCGGGTCCCGGCGCCCGGCTCGCTGGTCAGGGTGAGGGTGCCGCCGAGCAGGCCGGCCAGTCTGCGGGCGTAGGGGAGGCCCAGGCCGGTCCCCGGCCGGCCCCGCTGGTGGGCGCCCAGGACCTGGTAGAACTCCTCGAAGACGCGGTCCTGCTGGTCCAGGGGGATTCCGACGCCCGTGTCGGTGGTGGTGAAGACGAACCAGGTGCGTCCGGCCCGGTCCTCGGTCCCGACCGTGAGCCGGACCTCGCCGGCCGTGGTGAACTTCAGGCCGTTGGAGAGGACGTTGCGCAGGACGCGCGTGAGCATGACCTCGTCCGTGACCAGTTCCGGCGCGTCCCGCACGTCGGGGATGTCCAGGCGCACCCCCTCGTGGGCCATGCCGTGCAGCGTCCCGCGGAGCTGGTGCAGCAGGGTCCGGAGGTCGGTGTGGACCAGGTGCGGCTCCAGCCGCCCCGACTCGGCCTTGGCGACGTCCAGCAGCTCCTCGACCAGGGCGAGGAGCGTGCTGCCCGAGCCGGCGATGAGGGACATCTGCCGGCGCTGCTCCTCGGTCAGGGGATCGGCCTCGGGGGCGAGCAGCAGGCGGGCCAGCGCGATGACCGAGTTGACCGGGGCCCGCAGCTCGTGGCTCACGTTGGCCCAGAAACGGGTCTTGGCCTCGCTCGCCAGACGCAGCTGCCGGGTCTTGTCCTCCAGCTCGGCGTAGAGGGCGACCACGCCCGTGTTGGTCTCCTCCAGCTCCGCGGACAGCTCGCTGTAGAGGGCGACCACCCCCTGGTTGGTCTCCGCCAGTTCGGCGTTCAGCCGCTGCAGTTCCTCCTGCTGGGCCCTCGACTCCTCGAGCGCCCGGAGGAGCTGCCGGTTCTGGGTCCGCAGCTCCTCGCCCATGCTGAGGTCGCCGGAGTCGCGGAGCGCCGCGTGCACCCGTTCCACCAGCTCTTCGTGGAGCTCCGGGGAGACGGGCAGCCGCTGGCCCACCGTCAACGTGTGTCCGCCGGGGGCCGGGACGTGGTCGCACCGGTCCAGGAGGCGCGCCGCGGCGCCGAGCGCCCCGCGGCCGGGCTCGCGGGGTCCGGTCCAGGAGAAACGGGCGAGGAAGAGGCCGGGCTCGCCGGTCCGTTCCTCCAGCTGGAGGTCCACACGCAGTCCCGGGGTCCCCAGGAGATCACGTCCCACCTCGCTCAGTACCGTCACCACCCGAACCAGATCATGGCCTTCGAGGCCCAGGGCCCGGCACACCACCTGTCCCCGTCTGCGGAGTTCAAACCCGTCCCGCTCGACGGCCAGCGGGAGGGCGCAGAAGCCGTGGACGCGCGACCGGCTCACCGGCGGGCCGCCCGGGCGACGACGATCCCGGCGTCGTCGCGGCGCACTCCCGCCTGCCCGAGGACCTGGGCCGCGACGACGGCCGGCTGCCGGGTGAACAGACCGGGGAAGTCGGCCGGCGACCAGCGGTCGCTCAGGCCGTCGGAGTGGAGGACCAGGACCGCGCCGGGGTCGAGGGGGACCCGGAAGGTCCGGGGGGCGGGCATCTGGTGGCCGACGATCCCCGGCAGGGAGAGGAGGGTGGCGCGCTTCTCGCCGCTGACGACGAAGGCACTGACGTTGCCGACTCCGCAGTGCTCGGCGCTTCCCCGGGAGAAATCGGCGCGCGTGACCGCCGCCGCCGCGCCCCGGGTGCCCTTCAGCTCGGTGTGCAGCGCCCGGACGATGTCCTGGGGGCTCCTGTGCGACTGGGCCCGGAAGGCGGCCCGGGCGCGCTCGCCGGCGAGCGCCGCCAGCGGACCGTGCCCCAGACCGTCGCACATCATCACCGTGACCACCCGCGCCCCGTCGGGTCCGTGCTCGACGCGCGCGGCCCACGTGTCGCCGCAGACCGTCTCGCCGCTGATCGGGCGGGTCAGGCCGGTGACCTCCACCTCGTCGGTCCCGGGCGGCGCGCCCCGGTCGTCCCCCGCCCAGAACCGCGCGAGCAGCACCGTGCCGCGGCCGGGCAGCGAGTGGACGTCGAAGGTGTCGGCGGACCGCGCGATGGCCCCCATGCCCAGGCCCAGGGTGCCGCTGCTGGACGTGCCGTCCGCGAGCGCGCCGCCCACGTCCGTCATGCCCGGCCCGCTGTCCACGGAGAAGAGTTCGAGGGCCGCCCGGTCCCGGAGGGCCACCACCCGGAGGGCCAGGGCGCCGTCCCGCGCGTGCTTCTGGAGGTTGGTGGCGGCCTCGGTCACGGCGAGCTCGATCTCCGCCACGCGGTCCCGGGCCATGCCGACGCGCCGGGCCAGTACCGCCGCCTCCCGGCGGGCGGCCGCGGCGACGGCGACGTCGAGACGCAGCCACACGACCTCCTCGGCCTCGGTCTCGTAACCGGACGGGGGGTTCACCTGGCCCACTTCAGCACCGTCACCGTGGTTCCGGTGCCGGGCTCCGACCACAGCTCGAACTCGTCCACCAGGCGCCGGGCCCCGCTGAGGCCCAGCCCCATTCCGCTGCCCGACGTCCACCCGTCCGTCAGGGCCTGCTCCAGGTCGGGGATGCCGGGTCCGGTGTCCGAGAACCTCACCCAGACGCCGACGCGCGCCACGTCGCGGACGACGACCGCGTGCGCGGTGCCGCCCCCTCCGTAGATGAGGGTGTTGCGGCCCAGCTCGCTCGCCGCCGTGACCAGCTTGGTCTGGTTGACCAGGGAGAGGCCCGCCCGCTGGGCGAGGACGCGCACCGTCTGGCGCGCCTTGACGACGTCGCCGCTGGTCCGGATCGGCACTTCCTCGCGGGTCGCCTCGTCGGCCGGGTAGTCCCTCACGGGCGTGCCGGGGGCAGGTCCCGCGACCGGCGCAGGTAGCCCAGGCCGAGTTCGAGGTTGAGCGCCGTGCGGACGCCGCCCAGCGACAGGCCGAGCTCCACCAGTGTCATGGCGACGGCCGGGCGCATGCCGACGACGACCGTCTCCGCGCCGAGGACGCGGGAGATCGCCGCCGTGGTGGCCAGCATGCGTCCGACGAACGAGTCGACGATCTCCAGGGCCGAGATGTCGATGACCACCCCGCGGGCGCCGGTGGCGACGATCTGCTGGGAGAGGTCGTCCTGGAGGTCCAGGACCATCTGGTCCTCCAGGTCGACCTGGATCGAGACCAGGAGGATGTCCCCGATCTTCAGGACCGGTACGCGATCGCTCACAGCAGGCCCGCCGGACGGGCCGCGGCGGCCCTGTCGATCTCCGCCAGGGCGTGACGCAGGGCGTCGGCCAGGGTCGCCTTCGTCGGGATGTCGCCGAACTCGATGCCCAGGGCAACGATGGTCTGCGCGATCTGGGGCCGGATGCCCGAGATGGTGCACTCGGCACCCATCATCCGCGCCGCGACGACGGTCTTGAGGAGGTGCTGGGCGACCTGGGTGTCGACGGCCGGGACACCGGTGATGTCGATGATCGCGTGCGCGGAGTTGGAGTCCACCAGGGCCTGCAGCAGCTTCTCCATGACGACCTGGGTCCGCGCGGAGTCGAGCGTCCCGACGAGCGGCACGCCCACCACGCCGTCCCACAGCTTCACCACCGGGGTGGACAGTTCGAGGAGCTGCTGGGACTGCGCGGAGATGATCTCCTCGCGGGTCCTGGCGTACTCCTCCACCGTGAACAGGCCCAGGTCGTCGAGCAGCCGGGCGAACTGGAGGTAGGCGCGCACGTCCTCGACGGTCCCGTCGAGGACGGGTTCGAGGACGCCCTTGAGCGCGAAGATGCTCACGGCGGTCTCGGTCGGGGTGAATCCCTGCCGGGCCCGGGTGCGCGACAGCTCGACGAGGAGGCTGCGCACGACGGCGAAGTCGTCGCCGCGCCCCGCCGGCCCGCCCTTCGAGACGGCGTCGGTGATCGCGTCGTAGAGCTCGCCCAGTTCACGGCCGAGCTCGGCGGAGCTCAGACGGCCGCGCAACGAGGCTCCGACGGCCTGCTCCCACTGCTCCACCAGCTCGGACCGTCGCGTGGTCAGCAGCTCCAGCAGCCGATGCGAACCTTCGTTGGCCATTGCTTTCTTTCCCCTTGCTTCGCCGTGCGCGGTCGGCCCCGACGATACGGCACGGGCCCGGGCGCCGATCATGGCCCTCCCGCCGCCGCCTCCCGGAACGAGGGCCGCGCGGACGGCACCGGAGCGGTGACCGGTGCGGCAATCGGCGCAGCCGGGGCGGCGGCGGGCCCGGCCCGGTGATGGCATGGGGACACCGCCGCGGCCGGAAGCCGCGGTGCCCGGCCCGACCCCCTGGAGAGCCATGGCGCACCACAACCCCCTGCGGGGACGGACGGCGGTCGTGACGGGCGCGGCACGCGGCCTGGGGGCCGGACTCGCCCGGGAACTGGCCGGCCGGGGCATGCGGATCGCCCTGATCGGACGGGAGGCCGAGACCCTGGAGCGGGTCTCGCGGGAGCTGCCCGTGGAGAGCCGCTGCTACGAGGCCGACGTGACCGACGACGACCTCATGGAACGGACGGCCCGCCGGGTGGCGCGCGACCTGGGAGAGCCCTCCGTGGTGATCGCCAACGCGGGCGTCGCCGAGGGCGGCCCTTTCGCCACGTCCGATCCGGGGACGTGGCGCCGGGTGATCGAGGTCAACCTCGTGGGCAGCGCGATCACGGCCAGGACGTTCCTGCCCGGACTGCTGGCCTCGCGGGGCTACTTCCTCCAGGTCGCCTCGACCGCGGCCTTCGGATCGGCCCCCATGATGAGCGCCTACTGCGCGTCGAAGGCGGGGGCCGAGTCGTTCGCCCAGTCGCTGCGCGCCGAGTGCGCCCACCGGGGAGTCGGCGTCGGCATCGCGTACCTGCACTGGACGGACACCGACATGGTGCGGGACGTGGACGCCCACGACGTCCTGCGGGAGCTGCGCGCCCACATGCCCCGCCCCGCCCGCACGGTGTACCCCGTCGAGAAGGTCGCCTCGTGGCTGGCCGAAGCGGTCCGCCGCCGCTCCGCCACCGTCTACGCGCCCCCGTGGCTGCGCCTCGTCCAGCCCGTCCGCCCCCTGCTGCCCCTGCTCGTCGCGCGCTCCTCGGCGCGGACCCTGCCGCGCCTCGCGGAGAGGGGCGCCCTGTCCGCCACGGGGCTGCTCGGCCCCGGCGGCCTCGCCGCCCGGGAGGGCCGGACGGACGGAGGAGGGCGCGGGGACGCCGGGAGCTCCGACCGCCGCTGACCCGCGACCGCGCCGCCCGGCGCGTTGCTCCGGGTGGACCACGGGCGGGTGTGCCCCCGCCGCGCGCGGGGCACTGGACCGGGCATGAACCGCGACGACGATCACCGGGACGGGCGCCGCACGCGCCCCGAGGGAGTCGACGACCTCACCGTGGAGGCCCTCGGCTCGCTCTCCAAGGCGCTGGAGACCACCGAACGGGCCCGTGGACACCTGTACTCCTTCCACCAGCTCACCGGCACCGCCGACCTGGAGCTCGACAGGACGGTGGAACTCCTCGAAAAGGCCGGCCACGGGGAGTGGGCCGGCCTCGTCCGGCGGGAGATCCTCGGCCGCAACGTCATCCCGGGCCACTGGACGTACCAGGTGGTCGAGGCGTACGACCGGACGTACTACGAGCCCTTCAAGCGGCTCGAACGGGAGGCCGTCGACACCCTCGCCGAGGGCCGCGACCACCTCTACGAGGCCGAGATGAAGGAGGAGCGCCGCACGCACGGCCACCGCGACCACACCGCCACCCCCGAGGAGACGGGATAGGCGCGCGGAACGGCGGGGCCACCCCGTGCAGACCTTCCTCCCGTACGCCGGATTCGCCGAGTCGGCGGCCGTACTGGACCCGCGCCGGCTCGGCAAGCAGCGCGTGGAGGCGCTCCAGGTCCTCCGGGGGCTCACGGTGCCCGGATACGGCTGGCGCCGGCACCCCGCGGTGCGGATGTGGGCCGGTTACGAGGAGGCCCTGGTGCGGTACGGCCTCGACGTCTGCGGCGCCTGGACGGCCGGGGGCCGCGCCGACACCTGCGCCGCCACGCTGATCCGCGACTACCTCGCCCGGTTCCCGGGGGCCGGGGTGCGGGAACAGGACGCGCTCGCGGCGGCCGGCGAGCTGCCCCCCTGGCTCGGTGACCCCGCGTTCCACCGCGGCCACCGCTCCGCGCTGCTGCGCAAGGCCCCGGACCTCTACCGCGACCGTTTCCCGGGAGTGCCCGACGACCTCCCCTACGTCTGGCCGGCCTCCGACCGGGACGGCGGCCCCGACCCGGCCTGACCCCGCCCGGCGCCCGCTTCCTCCCGGTCCGCATGGTTCGAGCGGTTCACGTGCTTCGCGTGCTTCGCTCCGTACACTGGAGGACGCCGCGGCACCGGCCCGGCGGCCCGCGCCGGCCGCGGGCGACGGCCCCGTACGGCGGAGTGGACATGCGACAGCGTTCCGGAGGACCGGAGGACGGCGCCGAGGGCCTGTTCGGCATGGACGAACTCGTGGCCGCGGCCGGGACGGGGGACGAGGACGGCAGCCGCCCGTTCCGCGACGGGGAACGCGCGCGGGCGCTGCTCGACGTGGCGGAGATCCACGCCGAGCCCGCCGCCGCCGCGTCGTGGCGGGGACGGCAGATCATCGCGCGCTTCCCCCGCGCCCGCCTCGTCGCCACGGACTCCCACTGGCGCATCCCGCACCTGCACGGCAACGCGGGCAACGTCGAGCGCTGGGTGAGGACCAAGCGGGAGACCCTGGTCCTGGGCGAGCGCAAGTCCTTCGGCGTCCGGCCCAACGGCAGGTCCGCCGACTGGATCGCCCCCGGCCTCTCCAACGGCTGCGCGATGGCCTGCGCGTACTGTTACGTCCCGCGCCGCAAGGGGTTCGCCAACCCCATCACCGTCTTCACCAACGTGGACCGCGTCCTCGACGGCCTGGGGCGGCACATCGCGGCCGCCGGCCCCAAACGGGTGCCCAACCAGTGCGACGACCACGCCTGGGTCTACGACGTCGGGGAGAACGGCGACTGCGCGGTCGACGACCTGATCAGCGACAACACCGCCGACCTGGTCCGGGCCTTCCGCCGCTGGCCGACCGCCAAGGCGTCCTTCGCCACCAAGTTCGTCAACCCGGACCTGCTGCGGCTCGACCCGCGGGGCCGTACGCGCATCCGCTTCTCGGTGATGCCGCCGGAGGACTCCAAGCGCCTCGACATCCGGACGAGCCCGGTCCCGGAGCGCCTCGCGGCGGCGGCCGACTTCCTGGACGCCGGCTACGAGGTGCACTTCAACCTCTCCCCGGTGGTGATCCGCCCGGGCTGGGAGGAGGGCTGGGACGACCTGCTCCGCGCCATGGACGACGTGCTGCCCCGGCGGGTGAAGGACCAGGCGGCGGCGGAGGTCGTCATGCTCACCCACAACCAGGACCTGCACGAGGTCAACCTCGGCTGGCACCCCCGCGCCGAGGAACTCCTGTGGCGCCCGGACCTCCAGCAGCCGAAGCGCTCCGGGACCGGCGGCCGGAACGTGCGGTACCGCACGGGGACCAAGGCGTCCGCCGTCGAGTCGCTGCGGCGGCTGATCGACGCCCGTACCCCGTGGCTGCGGGTGCGGTACGCCTTCTGAACCCCCGCCCCGCCCCGCTCTCCCCGCCAACACCCGCCCGACGAGCGTCACCTGACCCCTTGTCAGGGAATTCGCCCCTCCCTACCTTGGTCCAGCGAGTCCTTGGTCCGGCGGGCTCACCGGCCCCGTGCCGACCCCTGTCCGTTCCTCAGCGCACGACCAACCATGGAGGCGTCACATGCCCGTAGCCGTGCCGGATCTTATGGAAACCGACGGATTCCGCGACGCGGGACCGCTGGAGATCGACGACGAGGCGATCGCGTTCGAGGACGACGACCGCGCCGACCGCGAGCACACGGCGTGCCTCGCCGACCCCTGGGTGACCGCCACCACCCGCTTCGCCTGCGACCTGAACGCGTAGCGGTGGCCGTTTCCATCGCCGGCCGCGGCGGCCGGTCGGACGACACGTGGTCGTACCTGAACGATCCGCGCATGCCGGCGATGGAGCACGGCTGGAAACTGCACGTCTCGGCGCGCCCCGGCGATCTCGACGCCGTGACCGCGCTCGTCCTGCCGGTGCTGGCCCGGCACGTCTGCCACGCGAAGGTCGCCCGCGACCCGGAGACCCTGCGCCGCCTCAACTCCGGGGTGACGAGCGCCGGAAGCGTCGGCAAGGCGATCACCGTCTACCCCCCGGCCGGAACCGTGACCGAGATCGCCCGGGAACTCGTCACCGTTCTGCGCGGCCGGGAGGGCCCGCAGGTCGTCAGCGACCGGCGGGTCGATCCGGAAGCCCCGGTCTACTACCGCTACGGCCCCTTCACGGGCGACTACCGGACCGGCCGGAGCGGGCGGCTCGAATCCGTCATGACCGGGCCGGACGGCCGGGTCTTCGACGGCCTGGCCGTCGGCCGCTACCGGTGCCCGTCCTGGGCCGAGGACCCCTTCACGACCGGCTCCGGACACGGCGGCGGACCGTCCGCGCCCGGCTTCGGCGGCGGGCGCTACACGATCACGGCCGGCATCGCGCGCACCCCCCGGGGCAACGTCTACCGTGCGGTCGACCGCACGCTCGGACGGCCGGTGGTGGTCAAACAGGCGAGGGCCTTCGTGGGCGAGGACGACTCCGGCGCGGACGCCCGCCACCGGCTGCGCAACGAGCACGCGGTCCTCACCGCGCTCGACGGCGTCACGGGCGTGCCCCGCGCGCTGGACTACTTCGCCCACCACGTGGACGAGTACCTGGTGACGACCGACTGCGGCGACCGGAACCTGCGCCGGGAGGTCCTGCGGAACGGACCCTACGGCGACGACGGCCCCCGGGGCGCGGCGCGCTCCCTGTCCGTCCTCGCCGCCCGGCTCCTGCGCGTCCTGGACGCGGTCCACGACCGGAACGTGGTCGTCCGCGACCTCAAGCCCGACAACGTCGTGCTCGACGGGTCCGGCCCCGGCCACTGCCACGTGATCGACTTCGGGATCGGCGAACGGGACGGCACCGGGCCGGGAGGAGCGACCCCCGGATACGGCGAACCGGTCCTGCGCGCGACCGGACCGGCCACCCCCGCCGACGACCACTACGCCCTCGGCGCGACCCTCTTCTTCGCCGCCACCGGCCTCGACCCCGTGATCGTCGACACCGACCACGGGGTCAACCGGGACCGGACCCTGGACTGCCTGGAGTGGGCCCTGCCCGGACGCGCCCACCGGGAGTTCCGGTCGACGGTCGCCGGTCTCCTGAGCTTCGACCCGGCCGTACGGACCGCCGCCGCCGACCGCCTGCGCACCGGCACGCCCGGAATCCCGCGCCGCGCCGCCCGCCGGTCCCCGCGCCCCCGGATCGACGACGACCTGCTGGCCGAGGTCGTCGAGCACACGGCCGCGTTCTGCGCCGGGGAGGCGCGCGCGATCGTGGACCCGGTGCGGGCCGCGCGGCGGAACGTCCCCACCTCGGTCGACGTCTACGGCGGCAGTGCGGGGCTCGGCCTCGAACTCCTCCACCACGCGCACCGGCCCGGCGTGCGGCCGGCCGTCACCGCCTTGGCGCGATGGACGGCCGAGCAGTCCAGGGACCTGCCGCCCGGCTTCTACACGGGACGCACCGGCGTCGAACTCTTCCTCGCGGCGGCGGGAGCGGACACGGAGACGGAGGCCCGCACGGGGGAGGGAACGGGCGCGCGGTCCGCTCCCTCCGCCCTGCCGGGCCGCGCGCCCGACGGCGGACCGCCGGAGGCGGACCTGATCGCGGGCGCCGCCGGGATCGGCCTCGGCCGGCTGCTGCTCGCCGGGAACGCCCTGCGGTCCGGCCGCCGGGACGCGGCGGACCGGCACCTCGCCGTCGCCGCCGACTGCGCCCGGATGCTGGCGTCGGGCACCGCCCGGCTGACCCCGGCCGGCCCGGACACGGCCGGCGACGCCGCGCTCCGCGAGGGCATCGCGCACGGCGAGGCGGGCGTCGTCCACTTCCTGCTCGAGTACGGCGGCGCGACCGGGGACCCGGACGCGGTCGGCCGCTCCGCGAAGGCCGCCGCGCGCCTGGCCGCCGTGACACCGGACATCATCGCGGCGGCCGCCGCGCCGGGGGCGACGCGCCGCTACGGCTCGTGGTGCCGGGGTCTGGCCGGCATCGGGACCGTACTCGTGCGGGCCGCCGTGCTCCTCGACGAGCCCGGCCACCTCGACCTCGCCCGGCGGGCCGCGCGCGCCTGCGCCGCGCTGGCGCCGAGGATGCCGCTGGTCACGCAGTGCTGCGGGCTGGCCGGGGTGGGCGACCTGATGCTGGACGTCGCGGAGGCGTCCGGGGCCGAGGAGTTCCGGGACGCGGCCGAGACCGTCGCCCTGCTCGTCCTGAGCCGCAGCGGCGGCACCCGGTCCCGGCCCGTGTTCCCGGACACCGGCCTCGCCCGGCCGAGCGCCACCTGGGCCGGCGGCTCCGCGGGCGTGCTGGCCTTCTTCAGGCGGCTGCACGACCGGGGCGGCCCCCGGCTCGGCCTCCTCGCCCGACCGTCGGCGGGGCGTCCGGACGGTACGGCCGGGGCCGGCTCCCCCTGGGCGTGAGGCCCGCCGGACGCCGGGCGACCGGGTGACCGGATGGCGCGAGCGGGACCCCGGACGGCGCTCCGGGGCGTCCGGCGCGTCCGGGGGCGCGGAAGCCCTCGTTCGGACCCGCGCTGATGGCGGGGGCGCCGGAACCCGGGAAGGGTGGGGGAGGGTTCGACACCCGCAGCGGCCCCGCCCCGCCACCCCGTTCAGAAGGAGCACCGTCATGTCCGAACGTCACACGCTCATCCGCGGTCTGCACGACGTGGGTCTGGCCGCCTGGTTCGGAGGTTCGCTGATGGGGGCGGTCGGCCTCAACGGCGCCGCCGAGGACCAGGGCGGAACGCAGACGGCCACGGACCGGATCGCCTCCTCGGGGTGGGCGAAGTGGACGCCCGTCAACGCCGCCGCCATCGGCGTGCACCTGTTCGGCAGCGGCGGACTGCTCGCGGTGAACGCCCACCGCGTCGCCACGCAGCAGGGGGTGGCCGGTTCCACCGTGGCCAAGACCGCCGTCACCGCCGCGGCCCTGGTCGCCACCGCCTACGCCCGCGTCCTGGGCAAGAAGGTCGAACTGGCGTCCTCCACCGATCCGGAGGACGCCGAGAAGGCGCGGAAGCACCCCGTCGACCTGGACAAAGCCCGCCGGCAACTGGCCTGCGCGCAGTGGGCGGTACCGGCGCTCACCGGGTGCCTGGTCCTGCTCAACGCCCTGCACGGCGAGCAGCAGCGTCCCGCCGAGCAGGCGTCGGGCATGTGGGAGCGGGCCCGTTCCGTGAACCCCTTCATGTCGTGAGACCCCGCTCCGGTCCCTTCCGGAAGGCGGCACCCGAAAAGACGATCGGTTCGTCGTATGACTTGCCCCGGACGGAGCCGGAGCCCAGCATGTAGGGACCCGGGCGGGAGACGGCCGGAGAGGGTGTCGTTCTGTGCGCCACAGGCTTCTGTGGCGCACAGAACGACCCCCCGACCCGGTCGCGGCCCTCGACGACGGAGGACTCCGATGGCCTCGTACTTCGAGAACAGCGCCGACACCCTGGTGTCCGACGCGCTCGCGGGCTTCGCGCGCGCCCACGCGGACCTGCTCACCCTCGACCCCGACCACGGGTTCCTCCTCGCCCGCGCCGCGTCCCCGGACCGCCGGGTCGGCCTGCTCTCCGGCGGCGGCGCCGGACACGAACCGATGCACGCCGGGTACGTCGGCCGGGGCATGCTCGACGCCGCCTGTCCCGGCCGCGTCTTCGCCTCCCCGCACAACCGCCAGGTCTACGAGGGCTCGCTCGCCGCCGCCCGCGACGAGGGCGTCCTCCACATCGTCAAGAACTACACCGGCGACCGCATCAACTTCGGCATCGCCGCCGAGCGCCTGGCCCACCGGGGAGTGCCCTGCGCGCGCGTCCTCGTCGACGACGACCTCGCCTCCGACTCCGAGGAGATCGCCGCCGGACGCCGGGGGACCGGCGGCACCGTCCTCATCGAGAAGATCCTCGGCGGCGCCGCCGACAACGGCCTCGGCCTCGGTGAACTCCAGGCGCTCGGCACCCGCCTCGCCGCCCGCTGCCGCACCCTCGCCGTCGCCTCCGCCGCCCACACCGCCCCCACCCTGGGCGAACCCGCCTTCCGGCTCGCCGCCGGCGAACTGGAGTACGGCGTCGGCATCCACGGCGAGCGGGCCAGGTCGACCACCCACCACGACCCGCTCGCGTCCCTGGTCGAGCGGATGGCCGGCGAACTCCTCGACGCCCTCGCCCCGGAGCCGGGTACCACCGCCATCACCCTGGTCAACGGACTCGGCGCGGTCACCCCCCTGGAGCTGTACGCCGCCCACGGCGAGCTGGCCCGGGTGCTCGACGCCCGGGGGGTGGTCCTCGCCCGCAATCTGGTCGGCGACTACGTCACGGCCCTCGACATGCGCGGTTTCTCCCTCACCGTCCTCCTCGCCGAACCGGCCGACCTGGCCTTCTACGACGCGCCCGTGCACACCGCCGCCCTGCGCTGGTGAGGCCGGCCCCGCCCGGCGCCCCGCACCCCCACCCCCATCCGGCTCGTCCGGCCGGCAGAACGGGAGCAGACCCTTGACCACCACCGACGAGGCACTCTCCGCCGACGGCTGGATACGCCGCTTCGCGGACACCGCCCGTACCACCGAGGCCCAGCTCACCGCCCTCGACCAGCAGGTCGGAGACGGCGACTTCGGCACCAACCTGTCCGCGGGCACCGCCGCCGCCCTCGCCCGGCTCGACGCCCTCGCCGCCCCCGGCGACGCCGAGGCCCTGGAGGCGGCGGCCACCGCCTTCCTCGACGAGGTCGGCGGCACCAGCGGCCCCCTCTTCGGCCTGCTGCTCCAGTCGCTCGCCGCCGCCGTCGCCGCCGGGGGCCCCACCACCCCCGCCCTCGCCCGGGGGGCCGCGGAGGGGCTGGCCGCCATCCGCCGAGTCGGCGAGGCCGCACCCGGCGACAAGACCCTGGTCGACGCCCTCGCCCCCGCCGTCGAGGCGCTGGACGCGCTCCCCGGGGAGACTCCTCCCGTCGCCGCCCTGGACGCCGCCGCCGGGGCCGCCTGGCGGGGCGTCCGCGACACCGCCAGGCTCCGTGCCCGCATGGGCCGCTCCAGCTACGTCGGAGAACGCGCGGCCGGCGTTCCCGACCCCGGGGCCGTCGGGGTCGCCCTCCTCTTCGCCTCGGCCGCCGGGGTCGTCGAGGACCTCACCCCGTACGTGAACGCTTCGTAGGCTCCGGGGGCGGGGACGAAGCCGGGGGCGGGGACGAAGCCCGGGACGGAGACGAAGCCGGGGGCGGAGGCGGCCGGCCCGCCGATCCGTCTCCGCCGCCGAAGGGGCGCCCGGCGCCCGGCTCACCCCTCCCGGACGTCCGCCTGCCGCGGGACCTGTCCCCGCACCCAGGCCAGGAGCACCGGCGAGTGCAGCGTGGTCACCCACAGGTCGGCGCGGGAGGCGTCCTCCTCGCCCGGTCGCGGTCCCACCCCGAGCACCCGCAGCCCCGCCCGGCGGGCCGACTCGATCCCGGTCAGCGAGTCCTCCACCGCCAGTGCCCGTTCCGGCTCGGTGCCGCAGAGCCGGGCGGCCGTCGCGTAGACGTCGGGCCACGGCTTGGGGCGCACGACCCCCGGAACGGCGGCGTCCGGCGCGTCCGGGCCCTCCGGCGCGGTCCCCGCGGGGGACGGGCCCGGGGTCTCCGTGGGGACGACGACATGGGCGAAGTGACGCAGCAGGCCGGCGCGGCCGAGGCTGGCCTCCACGACCTCGATCGGGCAGTTGCTGGCCACCGCGAGCGGCAGCCGGCCCGAGAGGAGCCGGACGAACTCGGCCGCTCCGGGCATGGTCACGGGATCGTCGGCGACCAGGGCGAGGAAGTGCTCCAGCAGGGACCGGGCCAGCTCGTCGGCGAGTTCCGGCTTCTGCGTCTCCTCGGCCATCAGTCGTCCGCAGTCGACGTAGTGCACGCCCTTGGCACGGTCGGCGAACCCGGGCGGGGGTGTCAGCCCGAACTCGCGGAAGGCACGGTTCCGGGCGTCCTGCCAGTGGCGTTCGCTGTCCACCAGGGTGCCGTCGCAGTCGAGGACGACGGCTTCGGGGGACCAGTTGAGGAGCGGATGCGCCTGGGTGGTCATGGGGCCTCCGGGAAGGGGGCGGTCGCGCTCGTGACGCGGCCGGTCGGATGGATCGGGGGTCTCCCGGCCGACGGAGCGGCGCGATGAGATCCGGCACCGTCTCGCGAGGCACGGACGTCACGTCCATATCGCCTCAAACGGGAAACATCATCGTCGCTACGTTATTTTTGTGACACTCCGTGGCGCAATCGCTACTTCGAGTGATCGACAAGGCGGGTAAGAGGCGGTAATGGCCGCATCCCCGCACCTCTCGGTGGATTCCGCCGGTTCTCCGCCAAAACCGCTTGCATGTCGCCCGGTTGACGCATATGTGCACGGCAACCCGTGCGAGGTGACAGAGGGTCGCCGCGTTCACCCGAACGGCCGGTGGGCGTGCCGGAAAGGCGGGGCGACTCACTCGCGCGGGTGAGCGCTCGAACGGAACATCCATGACCTCGTGCGGGACGAGGGATTATCACCGGCGTACGCGGGCGCACTACCTTCTCGGTCGTCACGAGAACGCCGAACGAAAGTGGGCAGCACGTTGCAGCAACGGGCCAGGGCGACCCGCAGGGCACTACTGGAGGCGGCCGCCTGCCTCTTCGCCGAACAGGGGTACGCCGGTACCAGCGTCAACGACATAAGCCTCAGGTCCGGCCGGACCAGCGGCGCCGTGTACTTCCACTACGCCAGCAAGGAGGGGCTCGCGCTCGCCGTGGTCGAGGACGCGTTCGCCACCTGGCCCCATCTGACCGCGCGGTACACGGACCGCTCCGTACCGCCCCTCGACCGGCTGGTGTCCCTCAGCTTCGAGATCGCGCACGCCCTCACGGAGGACACCGTCGCCCGCGCCGGGGCGCGCCTCTGGGCGGAACGCGACACCATCGACGCGCCCCTGCCCGATCCCTTCGCCCTGTGGACCACCGCCACCACCCGCCTCCTCGCCCAGGCCCGTGCCGCCGGCCACCTCGCCCACCAGGCCCGCCCCGCCGTCATCGCGCCCGCCCTGGTCCGCGCCTTCTTCGGGCTCTGCACCCTCACCGAGGCGCTGGAGGGCCGCCATCTGGTCGCCGGCCGTCTCGCCGACTGGTGGCACATCACCCTCCCCTTCCTCCAGCGCGACACCGATCCGGCGGGCGTCCTGGGCCGGGTACGGGCGGGTCGGGCCGTACGGAGGGCGGCCTCGGCACCGTAGGCCCCGGCGGGAGCGCCGGCCCGGCGGCGGGCGGACCCGCCCCCGCCGGAAGGGGAGTCCCGGGTGCGGTGGCCGGTTTCCGGCCCCGGGCGTACGGTTCGCCGTCCGTACGGAGGAATTCGGGGCACACGTACGGCGACGGCCGATGGGCGGCCGGTCAGGAGGCGCAGCCATGGCACAGGCATCCCGACCCGTTCCGGCGGCAGACGCGGCCCGGGCGGCCCTGGAGGACGTGTCCGACCCCTCGGCCAAGGCGGTGGCCCTGGCCCTGCTGGCGGTCCGTGACGAACTGAGGGCGGTGTCCGAGAAGGTGGGCGGCGTGGACGCGCGCCTCGAACAGGTGAATCAGTACCTCGGGGCCCTCGCCAACAAACCCTGACGGCGGGGCTCTCGGGGCCGTCCCCTCGGGGACGGCCCCGAGAGCCCCGGGCGGAGGCGCGGAGGCCGGGCCGGTCGCTACCGCCCGGTGGGGGAGGCCCCGCCGGGCGACTCGTCGGA
The DNA here is from genome assembly GCF_042892575.1 of Streptomyces sp. NPDC001744. NCBI lineage: Bacteria > Bacillati > Actinomycetota > Actinomycetes > Kitasatosporales > Streptomycetaceae > Streptomyces > Streptomyces sp. NPDC001744. The sequence goes on along the minus strand of NZ_JBIAUG010000003.1, from coordinate 197,697 downwards.
CGGTGTACCGGCCGGGTCGCCCTTACGGGCCGGGCCTCCCTCGCGGGCCGGGTCGTCCTCGTCGGACGGGTCGGCGAGGGAGGATTCGGCGGGCCGGAAGCACGCCGTCACGGTCTTGCCGTGCCGCTGGCAGCGCATGCTCCACTCGTCGGCGAGGGCCCGGACGATGTTCACGCCCCGGCCGGAGAGCGCGTCCTGCCCCGGATCACGGGGACGGGGCAGCGACGGGTCCTCGTCGTGGACGCTGATGTGGAGGCAGTCGCCGTCCCAGGTGAGCACGAGCTGCGCGTCGCTGTGCGCGTGGACGTGGGCGTTGGTGAGCAGCTCGGAGACGGCCAGGACGACGGCGTCCACCGTGTCGGGCTCCCGCGCGGTCCACGGCAGGGCGGCGAGGTGCCGTCTCGTCCACTTCCGGCCCGCCTGCACGCCCCCGGAAACGGGGAACGAATGCGCCCACCCCATCGCTTTGACCGTCACTCTCGTCACTCCTTCGAAGGCCGCCCGCGTCGTCCGTACGGGACCCGGTTACCCGGCAATCGCCCCGCCAGACAGGAGGGCGCCGCACCGGCGCCGCGGCCCCGCCGTCCCGGCCGGCCGCTCTCCGGCCGGGACGGGGCGCCGGGCTCAGGCGAGGTCGAACCGGTCGAGGTTCATCACCTTGTCCCACGCCGCCACGAAGTCGCGCACGAACTTCTCGCCCGCGTCCTCGGCGGCGTAGACCTCCGAGATGGCGCGGAGCTGGGAGTGGGACCCGAAGACGAGGTCGACGGGGGTGGCGGTCCACCTGACCCCGCCGGTGGCGCGGTCGCGCCCCTCGAAGACGTTCTCGTCCGTCTCCGACGTCCTCCACTCCGTGCCCATGTCGAGCAGGTTGACGAAGAAGTCGGTGGTCAACGCCTCCGGCCGGTCCGTGAAACGGCCGTGGGGGGACCCCGCGAAGCCGGTGTCCAGGACCCGCATGCCGCCGACCAGCACCGTCATCTCGGGGGCGGTCAGCGTCAGCATGTTGGCGCGGTCGAGGAGGAGGGTCTCCGGCGACAGCTTCTCCCCGGCCCGGAGGTAGTTGCGGAAACCGTCCGCCTGGGGTTCGAGCACGGAGAACGACTCCACGTCGGTCTGCTCCTGCGAGGCGTCGGTGCGCCCCGGCGCGAACGGGACCGTGACCGCGTGGCCGGCGTTCCTCGCGGCCCGCTCGACGGCCGCGCACCCGCCCAGGACGATCAGGTCGGCGAGGGAGACCTTCCCGCCCCCGTCCCGCGCGCCGTCGAAGTCGGCCTTGATCCCTTCGAGGACCCGCAGCGTCCCGGCCACCTCGGGCAGGTCGTTGACCTCCCAGTCCCGCTGCGGCGCGAGCCGCAGACGCGCCCCGTTGGCCCCGCCGCGCTTGTCGGTGCCCCGGAAGCTCGACGCCGCCGCCCACGCGGTGACGACCAGCTGCGAAAGGGACAGGCCCGAGTCGAGGATCCTCTCCTTGAGGGCGGTGACGTCCTCGTCCGAGACCGGCTCGTGGCCGACCGGGGGGACGGGGTCCTGCCACAGCTGCGGAGCGGGGACCCACGGGCCGAGATAGCGCGAGAGGGGGCCCATGTCACGGTGCAGCAGCTTGTACCAGGCTTTGGCGAACGCCTCAGCGAGCTCGTCCGGGTGCTCGTGGAAGCGCTTCGTGATCGGTCCGTAGACCGGGTCCAGCTTCAGCGCGAGGTCCGTGGTCAGCATCATCGGCGCGTGCCGCTTCGACGGGTCGTGGGCGTCGGGCACCGTGTCCTTCGCCGACGGGTCCGTGGGCGTCCACTGCTTCGCGCCGGCCGGGCTCGTCGTCAGCTCCCAGTCGTACCCGTACAGGTTGTCCAGGAACCCGTTGTCCCACCGCGTCGGCGCGGTGGTCCACGCGCCCTCCAGGCCGCTGGTGAGCGCGTCGCCGCCGACGCCGCTGCCGTGGGTGTTCCGCCAGCCGAGGCCCTGCTGCTCGACGGGGGCGGCCTCCGGCTCCGGCCCGATGTACGAGGGGTCGACCGCGCCGTGGCACTTGCCGAAGGTGTGGCCGCCGACGATGAGCGCCGCCGTCTCCTCGTCGTTCATCGCCATGCGCCCGAACGTCTCCCGGATGTCCCTGGCGGCGGCCAGCGGATCCGGATTCCCGTTGGGGCCCTCGGGGTTGACGTAGATCAGGCCCATCTGCACGGAGCCCAGGGGACCGGAGAGCTCCCGGTCGCCGCTGTAGCGCTCGTCCCCGAGCCAGGTGTCCTCGGGGCCCCAGAAGATCTCCTCCGGCTCCCAGATGTCCTCGCGCCCGAATCCGAACCCGAACGTCCTGAACCCCATGGACTCCATGGCGCAGTTGCCGGCGAACACCAGCAGGTCGGCCCAGGAGATCTTCCGGCCGTACTTCCGCTTGACCGGCCAGAGCAGCCGGCGCGCCTTGTCGAGGCTCGCGTTGTCCGGCCAGCTGTTGAGGGGGGCGAAGCGCTGGGCGCCGGAGCCGCCGCCGCCCCGGCCGTCGGCGATGCGGTACGTCCCGGCGGCGTGCCAGCTCATCCGGATGAAGAGCGGCCCGTAGTGGCCGTAGTCGGCGGGCCACCAGTCCTGCGAGGCCGTCATCACCTCGAAGAGGTCCCGCTTCAGCTCGTCGGGGTCCAGGGTCGCGAACTCCGCCGCGTAGTCGAAGTCCTCCCCCATCGGACTGGACCGGGGCGAGTGCTGGTGGAGGACCTGGAGGTCGAGCTGGTTCGGCCACCAGTCCCGGTTCGTCCGGGGCCGGGTCGGCTCCGGGGTCGGGGAGGGGATGGCCGGGTTCTCGCTTTCACTGCCGGACACGTGCGTCCTTCTTCCTGTCCCGATGACCTTGCGTCGAACACTGCGACCCGCACCCGTCCCGCGCCGTGGCGCCCGGCGGCCGGAACCACCGGGCCGGTCCCGCGGGGTGACCGGGTTCGTATCGGCTTTCGTATGCTCGCGCACCGCGGACCGGACGGCCGCGAGAACACGCAGGGCACCGGCGCACACCAGGCATTCGGAGCCCGGACGCGTTCCGGGCCGGGACCCGTACGGCGTTCCCGTGCGCCGAGGCTCCCCGCGGTGGATCCTGGAAGGGAGGGGCCGCGCCCCGGTTCCGCGCGGCCGACGGCGCGAGGAGGCAGACCGATGACCCGCACCCTGGAGTGGACGGTCGGACTGGAGCTGGTCGAGGAGGGCGACCGGACCAGGGCCGAGGCCCGGCTGGACACCGGGACCTCGACGGTCACGGGCCACGGCTCCGCCCGCCGCAACCCGGCGGACGCGGACGTCCCGGCGATCGGCGACGAGATGGCCGCGAGCCGGGCGATGAAGGACCTCGCCGGCAAGCTGATGAGGGAGGCCGGCCGCGAGATGGAGGCGGCGGGCGCCGGGACCCTGCCCCGGCGCACCGGCCCGGGATACGGCTGGCCGGAGGCGGTCTCCTGACGGACCCGGGCCCGGACGGGCGGTCCCCGGCGGGCGGACAGCCCGGGGCGGGCGGGCAGGACCTCCACCGCCGGCCGTGGGCCGCCGGGCAGCCCGTCGCGGCCGTGACCGGTGCGAATCGCCGGGCCGCCCCGCCCGGCGCGCGCGGGTTCGTCAGGACGTGTTCCGGGAGGCTCCCCGGTCCTCGCCCCCGGCGTCCTCGCACACCATCCGGTCCACGACCTCCACGACGCCGTCCACCGTCTCGCAGAGGCGGACCAGGATCGGCGCGAGTTCCGCGCGCTCCAGCGTGCCGCTCAGCGTCACCCGGCCCTCGTCGACGTCGATGTGCACGGCGGCCGGAGAGAGGCGCAGGATGCGGACGATCACGTCCTCGCGGATCTCCTCCTGGAGGGAACGGTCCCGGCGCAGGAACAGCTGGAGCAGATCGCTCCGGCTGAGCACCCCGATCAGCCGGCCCTCCGCGTCCACGACCGGCAGCCGCTTCACCCGGCGCCGTTCCATCAGCCGGGCCGCCTCGACCGCCGTCCACGAGGGCCGGGCCGTGACGACCGGGCTGGTCATCATGGCCTCGGCGGTGCTCGGGCCGTTCTTCACCGTGTGCCGCCGCAGCAGGTCCGCCTCGGAGACGACGCCCACCGGCCGGTTCTCGTCGTCGACCACCGGGACCGCGGTGATGCCGTACTCGTCGAGGAGCCGCGCGATCTCCTTGAACGACGTTCCGCGCTGCACCGCGATCGCGGTGGGCGTCATCAGGTCCGCGACGCTGCGGTGCCTCATGGTCCGTCCCGTCTCTTCTGGGTTCCGGATCCCATGATCCCGCACCGGGGGCCGTCGCGGAACGAAGGAGTGCGGGCGGGGTCGCGAGGAGGGAGGGGCGGTCCCGCTCCCTCCTCGCGCCCGCGGGGCCGGCCGGACCCGTCCCCTGGCCCGGCCGTCTCCCCGCCCGTACGGGCCCTCAGGCCCTGTGGACCGTGACCTCGTGGAGCGAGTAGCCCCACTTCGTCGCCCGCCGTTCCCCGTGGACGCGCACGTAACGGGCCGACTGCGGCGGGAACTCCGCCGTGTCGTACCCGCCGTCCCCGGCGGCCGTGGCCCACACCGTCCGCCAGACCGCGCCGTCGTCGGACAGCTCGATCCGGTACTGGCGGGCGTACGCGTCCTCCCAGTCGAGGACAACCCTCCCCACCGGGCGGACCGACCCGAGGTCCACCCGCAGCCACTGGTCGTCCGACCAGTCGCTGGCCCAGCGGGTGCCCGTGTCGCCGTCGAAGGCCCGGCCCGGCGCGTAGCTCGTGAACGGGTTCCACTCCGAGGAACTGGCCGACGCGGGCGCGCCCGCCGCCAGGTTCGTCCCCGGCTCGTGGTCCTCCGTCGCCTTCCACGTGGTCAGGTACGACTCGGCGCCTCCCGCCAGCTCGTTCACGACGTCCCGGCCGCCACCGGTGAGCCGGATCTGCTCGATCCAGTCGGGCACCATGCCGTGGTGCGCGGCGCCGTCGGTGTTGAGGTCCCAGGTGCGCTGCCCGGTGACCTGCCGGTCGATCACCGATCCGCCGTCGAAGCTGCGGAAGGGGTACGTCACGGCGTTCGGCGCGCCGGTCCCGACCGGGCCCGGCCAGCCGCCGACACCGTTCATGTCGGTGCCGTAGCCGAGACCGACCCCGTACTTCGCGCGGAGCGCCGCCTTCTGCCCCGCCTCGCCGACGAAGCCCTCCGCGCCGTGCATGTACTGGGCGACGAAACCGCCCAGGCGGTAGAGCCGCTCGGTCCAGTCGAGGTCCATCCAGCTGTGGCTGGAGAGGACGCCCGGGTACTCCGCGGACTCCAGGATGTCGAGCGCCCGGCCCGCGGCCCTGACGCTCATGTGGTCCAGCTCCAGCATCATGCCCCGGTCGATCATGCCCCGCAGGGCGTACTCGCCGAGCCGCGTCAGGCCGCGGGTGTTGCACCTGGCGTCGGAGGCGTACGAGGGGACGCTCACCCCCGGCGGCAGCTTCGCCGCCATCACCGGGGCCGCCGCCAGGCCGATCGGGTTGTCGTGCTGGGGGCCCGCGCACTTCTCGGTGGCCCAGAAGGTGCCGGTCGACAGGAACTGGCCGATGTTGACCGCCGTACCGATGGCCCCCTCGTCGAAGCGGACGCCGCACAGCGCGTTGTCGAACTTGTGGCACAGGAACATGCTGCGCACCCCGAGCGCGTACAGCTCGTCGAGACCGCGGTCGATGTCCGCCCTGCCGCACTGGGCGACGTCGAGGATCTGCTTGCAGCCGAACGGCTCCGAGGTCTCCACGCCCAGGACCACCGCGAGCTTGCCCCGCCCGACCACCGAGCGGGCCTGCGCCGCGTCGGTGACGATCCGGAACCAGCCCTTGCCGGGACCGCCGTACATCCGGTCGACGTAGTCCTGGAGCTCGTACGTCCTGCGGGCCTGGAGCCGGATCGAGTCCATCTCGTCGCAGCCCCGGTCGCGGGGCAGGATCGAGCAGATCAGGCCGTTCGTCACCAGGTCGTTGACGAGTACGCGCTGCCCGCCGCGCCAGGCGCGCTCGACCCAGGCGTAGTAGTTCTGCTGGTGGGTGAGCGAGTCGTGCGCGGGCCAGTCCTTGAAGGTGGGCCAGCCGACCGGGTCGTGGTGGCCGTCGGCGCCGCCCGTGATGTTCTCGAACAGGGCGCCGGAGCCGTCGGGGTAGTGCTCGGGACAGTCCTTGAGCGCGTCGGGGGCGCCGCCCTCGGCGAACGTCCGGCCGCAGATGAGCCGGCCGCCGAAGCCCTCGTCGGACATCAGGTGGTTGTGCGCGTCGACGAACCCGCGCACCTTTCCGCGCGCGTCCGTCCCGGTGAACGGCGCGCCCGTGACGTTGATCCGCGAGTCGGCGGCGGGACGGGACACCGGTTCCCACCACGGGGAGCCGCCGTCGGCGGCGGGGACCGGGGCGGAGCCGAGGAGGACGGCGGCCAGGGCGAGGAACAGGGCCAGGAGGGCGGGCCGGCCGCCGCTCCCGCGTGAGGGGGAACGAGTCATGAGCAGCGATGCCTCCGGTCGGTGGGGTGTACCGGGAGTGCCGAGGATCGCGGTGCCGGGGGAGTGAGTCAAGAGTCCGGGACAAATGACCTACTGGAGGGGAGGGAAAGCCCCCCGCGCCTCAACCGCCCATCAGGGACACGAGTTGATCGGCCATCAGGTCGAGCTGCTGCTCCGCCGCGTGCCGGTCGCCGAGGACGAGGAACTGAAGGGTGAGGCCGTCGATCGCCGCCGCCAGGTAACGCGCCGGCACCTCCACCGGCACCCGGGGCGCGAGCCCCCGCGCGGCGCCCACCCGCTCGATCAGACCGGCCGCCGACGCCACGTACTGCTCGTACTGCGCCCGCGCCAGGTGCTCGAACCCCGGCTCGCGCAGCGCGTACTGGGTGAGGTCGTACGTCAGCATGTGCTCGCCGGGGTGGGCGGTGACGTGGTCCCAGTACGTCCGCAGGGCGCCCCGCACGGTCTCGCGGAGGGTGCTCCCCGGCTCGACCGTCGCCAGTACGCGGGTCACGTGGTTGCCGGTGATCGTCCCGATCGCGGCTTCGAGGAGCGCCTGCTTGGAGTCGAAGCAGTAGTGGAAGACGCTCAGCGACACCCCCGCCTCGGCGCAGATCGACCGGGTGGTGGTCCGGGCCACCCCGTCCCTGGCCATCGCCCTGATCGCCGCGTCGACCAACTGCCTGCGCCGTTCGGCCGACGGCATCCGCGCCATGGTTCCTCCTCGCGTCCGGCGCCAGGGTAGCCGCAGCCCCGGGCACCGTGATCGGCCCGGGCCGTCCCTTCCACCGGTCCGGGGCCGCAGGGCCGTCCCTTCCGCCGCTCCCGGGACCGGCCGGGCCCCGTCCTCTCCGCCGCTCCCTCAGGCCGCCGCCGGACTCCGCGTCGCCGCCGCGAGCTCCGGCCGCAGGGCGTCGAAGCCGGGATCGCCGCGCAGGGCGGCCACGTCCGTGCCCGGGGCGCGGGGGAGGGGGACGGCGACCTCGGCGACCATCCGGCCGGGGCCCGCCGCCATCACCAGGACCCGGCTCCTCCCGGCCGCATCCGGTCCTCCAGGGGGAGGGTTCGGTCCGCGTCCCGCTCCAGCACCTCGCGCAGGGCCGCCACCGCGTGCGCCCGGTGCTCGTCCAGCAGGCGGACGGCGGTCTCCCCGTCGCCGTTCCGGAGCGCGGAGATCACGGCCCGGTGCTCCCGCACGGCCAGGTTCCGGTGCGGCGCGTCCGCGTAGTACAGCGAGCGGTACGCGTCGGTGGCGTCCCACAGGGTCGTGACGAGGCGCACGAGGCGCGGCATCCCGGACGCCTCGATCAGGGTGAAGTGGAAGAGGCGGTTCGCCGCCGCCATCGCGGGCACGTCCCCGTCGGCGGCGGCCCGCTCCACCTCGCGCTGGACGTCTTCGAGCACGCCGACCGTGCCCTCCGGCATCCGGCCCGCGGCCAGCCGGACCGCCTCCGTCTCCAGGAGGTCCCGGATCCGGTAGATCTCCTCCAGGTCGTCGAGCGAGAGCTCCGCGACGAAGTAGCCCCTGTGTATGTGATGCACCACCAGGCCCTCGGCCTCCAGGGCCTTGAGGGCCTCGCGCAGGGGCACCCGGCTCACCTCGAAGCGGGCCGCGAGGGCGTCCTGGCGGATCTGGTCGCCCGGCTTCAGCTCCCCGGTGGTGATGGCGCGCCGCAGTTCCTCCAGGACGAACTGCTGGGCGGTCCCCGGCCGCCGCTTCCGCACCGCGCTGCTCATCGCCCGTGCCCTTCCGTTCCTCGTGCCGCCGCCGGCGGACCGCTCCTCCGGCGGATCGTTCCCCGGGCGACCGCTCCTCCGGGGACGACCATCTTCCTACGGATCCTCCGGACCCTTCCCGGGCCGGGGCGCGCGCGGTCCGTCCCTCCGCGCCGAGCACGGCGTCCGTGTGCTCGCCGAGACGCGGGGGAGCGGACCGGTAGGAGGGCGGGGTGGCGCCGAGCCGGATCGGGTGGGCGACCTGGCCGGGGCCGGCCGCGGACTCGGGTACGCGCGGGGCGAGCCCCAGCCGGTCGGCCAGGGCGAAGGCGCCCGCCAGGTCGTTGATCGGCCCGCAGGGCACACCGGCCGCCGTCAGCTCCTCGAACCAGTCGTCGGCGGTACGGCCGCCGAGCGGCCCGGCGAGCACCGCCGCCAGCTCCTCCCGGTGGGCGACCCGGGCCGGGTTGGTGGCGAAGCGGGCGTCGTCGGCGAGTCCCGGCAGGCCGAGCCGTTCGCACAGGGCCCGGAACTGCCGGTCGTTGCCCACGGCCAGGACCAGCGGCCGGTCCCGCGCCTCGAACACCTCGTACGGGGTGATGCTCGGGTGCCGGTTGCCCATCGCGCGCGGCACGACCCCCGCTCCCAGGTGGGCCGCGGCCTGGTTGGTGAGCGCGGAGAGCAGGGAGCCGAGCAGCGACACCTCGACGCGCTGGCCCTCGCCGGTGCGCTCCCGGTGCCGGAGCGCGGCGAGCACGCCCATCCCCGCGTGCAGGCCGGTGACGACGTCGACCAGGGCCACCCCCGTCTTCGTCCCCGGCCCGTCCGGCTCGCCCGTCACGCTCATCAGGCCGCCCACGGCCTGGACGAGCAGGTCGTACCCCGGGAGCCGGGCGCCCTCCGCGGTGCCGAAACCGGTCACCGAGCAGTAGACGAGCCCCGGGTTCGTCGTCCGCACGTCCTCGTACCCGAGCCCCAGCCTCTCCATCGCGCCGGGGCGGAAGTTCTCCACCAGGACGTCCGCCCGGTCCACGATCGCGCGCGCCGCCGCCAGGTCCCCGGGATCCGCCAGATCGAGCGACACGGAGCGCTTGTTCCGGTTCACCCCGAGGAAGTACGTGGCCTGCCCGTCCGCGAACGGCGGCCCCCACGCGCGCGTGTCGTCACCGGACCCCGGCCGCTCGATCTTGATCACGTCCGCGCCCAGGTCGGCGAGGAGCATCGTCATGTACGGCCCGGCGAGCACCCGGCCGAAGTCCGCGACGACGATCCCGGAGAGAGCGCCGCCCTCCGGTGCCGGTGTGTGCGGCTGGTCTGCGCGCATGCCGTTTCCCCTCGCCGGCGATCGGATCCGCTCGGACCGTACGGCCGGGAGCAGGGGATTTTCAACACTGGATCCAATATCCGGTCGGGCGCTACGCTTCGGCACGCCGAGTCGCCACAGCCGCCAGGAGGCCGTCCGTGAAGCCGTCGCAGTCCAGCTCCGCTCCCGTGCACCCCTTCGACCTGCTCGCCGTCGACGGACTCCTGACCGACGAGGAGCGCGAGATCCGGCGCACCGTCCGCGCCGTCGCCGACCGCGAGCTGCGACCGCACGTCGCCGACTGGTTCGAGAAGGGCGAGATCCCCGCCCGCGAACTCGCCCGCACCCTCGGCGGCACCGGCGTCCTCGGCATGCATCTGAAGGGGTACGGCTGCGCGGGCACCAACTCCGTCGCGTACGGCCTCGCCTGCCTGGAGCTGGAGGCCGTCGACTCCGGGCTGCGCTCCCTCGTCTCCGTACAGGGCTCCCTCGCCATGTACGCGATCTGGAAGTACGGCTCCGAGGAGCAGAAGCAGCGGTGGCTGCCGAAGATGGCGGCGGGCGAGTACATCGGCTGCTTCGGCCTCACCGAGCCGGACGCCGGTTCGGACCCCGGCGCCATGCGGACCAACGCCAAGCGGGACGGCTCCGACTGGGTGCTCAACGGCACCAAGATGTGGATCACCAACGGCTCCGTCGCCGACGTGGCCGTCGTCTGGGCCCGCACCGAGGACGGCGTCCGCGGCTTCCTCGTCCCGGCCGGCACCCCCGGCTTCGGCACGCCCGGGATCGGGAGGAAGCTGTCGCTGCGGGCGAGCGTCACCAGCGAACTGGTCCTGGAGGACGTACGCCTCCCGGCCGACGCGGTGCTCCCGGAGGCCCGTGGGCTCTCGGGCCCGCTCGGCTGCCTCAACGAGGCCCGCTTCGGCATCGTCTTCGGCGCGCTCGGCGCCGCCCGCGACTGCCTGGAGACGGCGATCTCCTACGCCCGGGACCGCACCGTCTTCGCCCGCTCCCTCGCCTCGTACCAGCTGACGCAGCAGAAGCTCGCGGACATGTCCGTCGAGCTGGGCAAGGGCATGCTCCTCGCCCTCCACCTGGGCCGCCTCAAGGACGCGGGCGCGCTCACCCCCGAGCAGGTCAGCGTGGGCAAGCTGAACAACGTGCGCGAGGCGATCGCGATCGCCCGCGAGTGCCGCACGATCCTGGGCGCCAACGGCATCACCCTGGAGTACCCGGTCCTGCGCCACGCCAACAACCTGGAGTCGGTGCTCACCTACGAGGGCACGAGCGAGGTCCACTCCCTGGTGATCGGCAAGGCGCTCACCGGCGAGCAGGCGTTCCGCTGACCGCCCCGCGCACCGCGCGTCCCGCCGTCCCGGGTCCGCGTCCGGGACGACGGGACGCACGGGACCTCAGCCGGCCGTGACCCGCTGGACGAAGGCGTCGAGGTTGGCCGTCGTGCGGGCGATCCGCTCGTCGGGGCCGAGGGACTCCTCCCGGCGCCCGGCGCGCAGCTTCGGCTGGCGCTTGCCCCGGACGTAGAGGGAGCAGGCGAGGTCGGCGCAGAGGTAGATCCCGACCGTGTTCCCCTCGCGGCCCCGGGGTCCCGCCAGCGGTGCCACCAGGAGGGACACGCCCGAAGAGGCGTGCGCGGTCAGGCAGATCTGGCACAGGCTCGACTTCACGGCGCTGGTCCGGCCCACGGCCGGGACCCGCAGGGTCACGCCGACCGGCCCGTCCTCGCGCGGGACGACCAGATGGGCGCGCAGGGGCGCGCCCGGGTCGACCCAGCCCAGGAAGTCCAGGTCCTCCCAGGGAAGCTCGGCGAAGTCGAGCGGCAGCTTGAGGCGTGCGGCCTCGCCCTTGGTGCAGTTCACGAAGGACGAGCGGATCTCTTTGTCGGTCAGCGGTTCCACTCGGTGGACCGTACACGCGTCCCCGGGGACGGGCATCCCAATAAGCCGGGGACGGGGTCGCCGCTCGTGCGCGGCGGACGCGCCCGCCCCGCGCGCCCGCCGGTCAGACGGCCGGGAACGGGACGGAGGCGGCTCCCGGCGCCGGGCGGGGAACCGCCGGACCGGCGGCCGGGGCCCGCGCCGGGCCTCCCGCCGGCCGGTTCGCGTCCGGCCCCGCCGAAGCACCGGCCGGGGCGTCCGGCGGCGTACCGGCCGGGGCGTCCGGCGCGGAGCCCGAACGCGGGGCCGACGATTCGGGCGGAGCCGAGGGCCCGGACGGGGGCGGTTCGGACGGGGGCGGTTCGGACGGTGGCGGTGAGGAGGCCGGCGGGACCGGGGAACCGGGCGGGGGCGAGGAGCCCGGGGGCGGGGACGAACCGGACGGTGTGTCGGGCGGGCCGGAGGGGGAGCCGGAAGGGCAGGAGGACGGGTCGCCCGCGCACGGCACCGGGGACGGAGGCGCGGTCGCCTCGTCCCGCGCGCCGGTGTCGCCGCGTTCCCGCGCGAACCAGCCGCCGTCCTCGGCGTCGTACACCACGAAGGTGTTCACGACCGCCCGCGAGGGCACGATCACGATCACCTGGCCGGCGTCGTACCCCGGCCAGGGAGTGCCCGTCGTCCGCGGGTTCTTCTGCGCCACCGGCTCGGTCAGCGGGTTGCCGCAGGCGCAGCGCACCCGGGGCACTCCCCGGCCGTCGACCAGGACCGCCGTACCGGCCTGCAGGACCGCCTGGTACGCGGTGGCGGAGCCGTCCCTGAAGCCGTGGTTCGTCACCCGGGTGTCTGCCCGGAGCCGGAGCGGGGTGAGGGAGCGCAGATAACCGGGCACCTCGTTCGCGGGGATCCGCAGGACCGAGGCGAAGGCCGCGTTCTTCGCCGGTTCGCCGGAGAGGTGGCGCACCTGCCGCTCCACGTCGCAGCTCGCCACCGACCGCGTCCCGCCGTAGAGGCCGGGAGCCGAGCCCGGCACCTCGGGGGTGCCGGCGGTCGCCGAGCCGGTGCGGGGCGGCAGCGAGGCCGGCGGGACGGAGCCGCCGGGACGGGCCGTCGACCGGGTGAACGGGTCGGGGCCGGTCGAGGAGGCGCTCTGGAGGAAGACCTCCCCGCCGGCCTTCGTCGCGCCGCCTCCGCCGTCGTCGCCGGAACGCTGGGTGAGGACGACGGCCAGGGCGACGGCCGCCACGAGCAGGGCGGCGACCGGAGCGACCTTCGGGACGGAACGCCACCAGGGGCCGCCGCCGTCGCCTCCCGGACAGCGGGAGGAACCGCCGCCGTCCCGACCACCGCCCGAACCGCCGGAACTGCCCGAGCCGCCCGAGCCACCGGAGCCGCCGGCAGGCGGCCCGGACGGGGGAGGGGGGCCCGCGGCGCCCGGGTGGCTGCCCGAACCCGCGAGAGGGCCCGAGGGGGGACCCGAGGGAGGCACCGACGGAGGGCCGGACGGAGGACCGGGCGGCGGGTGGGAAGTCACGTTTTTCCCTTTCTTCCGTTCCCGGCCCATTGTGTGCGCCGACCGGTGCCCGGCCGCAAGCGGAAACACCGCGCCCCGCGCGCGGCCGGTCCCGGGGCGCCACCCCCGCGCGCGGCGGGCCCCGCCTTCTCCTCCTCTCCGGGGCCCCCGCCCGCGCGCGGCGGCCCCCGAACCCCGGCCCCCGTGCGCAAGCGGTCGGCCGCCCCCGGCACTAGCGTGGTCGGCGTGAGCAGCAGGCCCCCCACCTCCGCCTCCGCACGGCCCGCCGCGAGCCCGGCCGGCCTCTCCGCCCGCGCCGTCCTCCAGGCCCTGGCGACCGTGGTCGCCGGGTACCTCGCGATGGGCGTCACCGCCGGACTCGGCCTCTGGGCCGCCGGCGCCGCCGACCTGCCCGGCGGCTTCGCCGAGGTCCTCGCCGCCGTCGTCGTCATGGCGGCGGGCGGCGAGGTCGAACTGTCCGGCGACGCCGGCTCCCTCGCGGGCGTCCGGGGCGAACTGACCGCCATGCCCCTCACCGTCACCCTGGTGGGCGCACTGGTCGTCGGCCACGGCTTCCTGCGTCCCCTGCGGCACCACGCGGCGACCGGCGCCCGTACGCTCCTGCTGCGCGCCGCGACCACCGCCGTCCTCTGGACGGCCGGCCTCGCGGCCCTCTCCGCCCTCGCCCGCCACGACTTCGGGATCACTCTGGGAGGCGGGACCGGGGACCCGCTCGCGGACCTCTTCGGCGACCTGCTCGACGCCGTGAACCCGACGGTCGGCTTCCGCACCGACCTCGGCCCCACGCTCTTCCACGGCCTCCTGGGGATCCTCGGCGTCCTCCTCGCCGCCCTCCTCGTCTCCCGCGGCGCCCCCCTGCCGCCCCGGCTCGTCCGCCACCAGGAGTCCGTACGGCCCGCCGCCCACGCGGTGTTCCTGCTGCTCCTCGCGTACGTGCTCGTGGGCCTGGTCGCCGGGCTCGTCACCGCGGCGACCGGGGACCGGCCCGCCGACACCTTCGCGGTCCTCCTCCTCGGCCTGCCCGACATCGCCTGGCCCGCCCTCGGCGTGGGCATCGGCGGCGCCTGGGAGGGCAGGGCGGAAGGCCCCTTCGGCCTGCCCGTGCCCCGGGCCCTCGACGCCGTCCTGCGCGGCGGGGGCGGGGGCCAGGACCTCTCGACCGTCGACCTCTCCTCGCTCGCCGCGCGGGACGGACGGGCCTGGTGGCTCCTCCCCGTCGCGGCCCTCCTCCTGCTCGCCGCGGCCTTCACGGCGGCGGTCCGCTCCCCGGCCCGGACACGGCTCCGGCAGCACGCCCTCCGCTTCGGCGTCGCCCTCGCGCTCGCCGTGTCGGCCGTCGTCCCGCTCACCCGGGTCGAAGCCCGTTTCGGCCTCTCGGTCCTCGGCATCGGTGAACTCGACTCGCTCGGCGGCGAGGTGCTGCTGCGCCCGGACGTCTGGAGGACGGTCGGCCTCGCGCTCCTGTGGGGCCTGGTCCTCGGCTTCCTCGGCGGCCTCCTCGCCACCCGGGTCCCCCGCAGGGGCGAGACCGGACCCTCCGCCCCTCCGCCCCGCCCGCCGGCCTGAGCCGCCCGGCCCCCGTCGCACCGGTGATCGCCGGACGGCCGCGTCCGGCCGTCCGGGCGGTCGGCCGAGGGGCTCCGGGCCCTACAGCTCCCGGAACACCGGGCGCGCCCACGCGGGCGGGGCGGGAGGCGGACCGGGAGGTCGCGGCGCGTCGCCCCCCGCCGGGTCCGGGACGTCCGGAGCGCCGGACGCCAGGGCGGCACGGAGCCGGGTGACGAACTCCAGGCACGTCCCGTAACGCTCCTCGGGCGTCTTCGCCAGCGCCTTCGCGAAGACCGCGTCCACCCCCCGCGAAAGCCCCGGCCGCGCCTCGGAGAGCGGCGGCGGCGGGTCGTACTGCTGCGCCCACAGCACCGCCCAGTCGGTGTCGCGGCGGAACGGCGGCGCGCCCGTCAGGGTCTCGAACACCACGCACGCCAGGCCGTACACGTCGCACCGGCCGTCGACCGGCTTCCCCGAGATCTGCTCGGGCGCCACGTAGTCCAGCGTGCCCACGAACTCGCCCACCGTCGTGAACCCCGTGAGCGACAGCGACTTCTTCGTCAGCCCGAAGTCCGTGAGGTACACGTGCTCCGGACGGTCGCGGTCGGTGCCCTCGGCCACCAGGATGTTGCCGGGCTTCACGTCCCGGTGCACGAGGTCGTGCGCGTGCGCCGCGTCCAGGGCGGAGGCCACCTGCACGGCGATCCGGCCCGCCTGCGCCGGGGACAGCGGCCCCTCCCGGTGGAGCAGGGCCGCCAGGTCCCGTCCCGCCACGTACCGCATGGCGATGTAGAGCACGCCCTCGGTCTCGCCCGCCTCGAAGACCGGCACGATGTGCGGGTGGTCGATGGAGGCGGCGACCCGCGACTCGTGCGCGAAGCGTTTGCGGAAGGTGTCGTTGCGGGCCAGTTCGGGGGCCAGCAGCTTCAGCGCCACCGTACGGTCGAGCCGCAGGTCCCGCGCCCGGTACACCACCGCCATGCCGCCGCGCCCGATCTCGCCCTCCACGCGGTAGCCCGCGACCACCTTGCCGACGAGCCCCGAGGGCCGGCCCGCCGGGAGGTCCGGGCCGGCGTGCGTCCCGCCGCCCATCAGCCCTCACCCGTCGGCGGCCGCTCCACGACCCGGGTCGGGGGGTGGTCCAGGGCCTCCGTCGGAGGCGGCTCCGCGGCCCGGTCCGGGGGCGGTTCCACGACCTGGGTGGGCGTCGGTTCCACGGCTCGGGTACGGGACGGTTCCACGGGGACGGCGGGCGGGGGAGAGGCCGGGGCCGAGGACGTGCCGGCGGGGGTGAGCGTGGGCGACCGGACGGTGGCCGAGGGCGCCGCCCCGGCCGCGTACGTACGGAGTTCCACGCCGTCGCAGTACACCCAGCGCTCGTGCTCGGCGTCGTACAGCCACACCGACTCGCCGTCGACGACCATGCCCACCCGCAGGCCCCGGGTGCGCAGCCGGAAGCCCTCGCCGTCGAGACGGCCCGCGCCCAGCTCCTCCGCGGCCCGCCGGTAGCGGCCGAGCGCGTCCTCGGCGCGGGCGATCAGCGGGCGGGGGTCGGCGGTCCTGGTGAGGGGGCGGCCCGCCGCCGGGGGGTCGTCGGGGACGCCGACGAGCAGCCGCGCGTCCACCCACGCCGTCCAGCCGTTGGAGCACCGGATGCGCCCCCAGTCCCCGGCCCGCTCCTCCAGGCACACGGGGAGGAAGGCGTCCAGGGGCGCCGTGGGCAGCGCGGGGTCGGGCGCCTCCCAGGCGGGGAGGCCGTCGCGCGGCACGACGTGGGTGGGCCGGAAGTCCGGCACGTACGCGGACACGGGGGCGCTCACGGGTCTACCTCCGCATGACGACCGGCTCGTGGCGGCGCAGCAGCCGGGCCACGACCAGGGCGAGGACCAGACAGAGCACCACCATCATGCCCATGTCGAACAGCCATGCCTCCGCCGTGTGCCGCATCAGCGGGTCGGTGGTCCTGTCGCCCGGCGCCGCCTTCCCGATGTCGATCGTCGCGCCCATCGCCGCGAACGCCCACCGTGAGGGGACGAGCCAGGCGAGCTGCTCCAGGACGGGCGTGCCCCGCACGGTGAGGAGCGCCCCGCAGAACACCACCTGGACGATGGCGAGGAGGACCAGCAGCGGCATCGTCACCTCCTCCTTGCGGACCAGGGCCGAGACGAACAGGCCGAGCATCATCGCGGTGAAGGAGAGCAGCGCGACGGCGAGGACGATCTCCACCAGCGGAGGCATCAGGACGCCCTTGCCGCCGGGCACGTTCAGCGGCACCCCGATCAGGGCCACCAGGGTCAGGACCACCGCCTGCACGATCGTGATCAGGCCGAGGACCACCACCTTGGAGGCGAGGTAGGCCGAACGGGACAGCCCGACGGCTCTCTCGCGCCGGTAGATCGCGCGCTCCTTCACCAGCTCGCGCACGGCGTTCGCCGCGCCCGTGAGGACCCCGCCCACGCAGAGGATGAGCAGGACGTTCAGCGACGACTCGGAGTCGAGGGCGCCCTCGGACAGGGCCCGGGCCATCGCCCCCATCACGAACGGCAGCGCGATCATGATGACGAGGAAGGTGCGGTCGGCGGAGAGCGCCGTCGCGTAGCGGCGCACCAGGGTCCGCAGCTGGGAGCCCCGGCTCTGCGCCTTCGGCGGCGGGGCGGGCGCCGTGCGGGGCGGGGCGCTCCCGCCGGTTCCGCCCGGGGGGAGGTCCGGGGCCGCCGTGGCACCGGTGAGGTAACGGTCCCGGAGGCGGGAGGAGCGGTACTGGCCGGCCCAGTCGCGGTCCCGGTCGTTCTCGAAGGTCTCGAACGCCTCCGGCCACTGGTCGAAACCGAAGAAGCCGAGGGCCTCGGAGGGCGGCCCGTAATAGGCGACCCTGCCACCGGGCGCGAGGACGAGCAGCCGGTCGCAGACGTCCAGGCTGAGCACGCTGTGGGTGACCACGACGACCGTGCGCCCGTCGTCGGCGAGTCCGCGCAGCATGTGCATCACGGACCGGTCCATGCCCGGGTCGAGACCGGAGGTGGGCTCGTCCAGGAAGAGGAGGGACGGCTTGGTGAGCAGTTCGAGGGCGACGCTGACCCGCTTGCGCTGACCGCCGGAGAGGCTGTGGACCGGCTGGTCCGCGCGCTCCGCCAGGCCCAGCTCCCGGATCACCTCGTCCACCCGGGCGCGCCGTTCCGTGCGGTCGGTGTCCTCGGGGAACCGCAGCTCGGCCGCGTACCCGAGGGCGCGGCGGACGGTCAGCTGGAGGTGCAGGATGTCGTCCTGGGGGACGAGCCCGATGCGCCGGCGCAGCTCGGCGTAGTCCCGGTACAGGTCGCGACCGTCGTAGAGCACCGTGCCCCGGTCGGCGGGACGCTGGCCGGTGAGGGCGTTCAGGAGGGTGGACTTCCCGGCGCCGGACGGTCCGACGACCGCGAGCAGGGACTTCTCGCCCACCGGGAACGAGACGTCGTCGAGGAGGGTCCTGCGCCCGTGGTCGACGGTGACGCCGAGCGACCGCACGTCGAGGGAGACCTCGCCGGTGTCGGTGAACTCGACCAGCTGCCCGCCGATCAGGCAGAACGCGCACCGTCCGATGCCGACGATGTCCTCCGCCGTCACCCGGGCCTCGGTGACGGGCCGGCCGTTGAGGAAGGTCCCGTTGTGGCTGCCCAGGTCGTGGATCCGGTAGGTGCCGTCGGGGTGGGCGCGGAGTTCGGCGTGCCGCCGCGAGACGACGAGGTCGGGGACGACGATGTCGTTGTCGGGGGCACGGCCGATGCGGACGCCGTGGACGGGCAGCGGCCGGACGGACGTCGGCCGCCGGAAGGTGCCGGTGGCGGCGGGGTGCGCGACGGAGGGGGGCCGGAGCGGGACGGGCTCCCGGCGCGGCGCGGGCTCCCGCCGTCGTACGGACCCGGGGTCCGGCGCGGGCTCGGGGTCTCGCTCCCGTACGGGCTCGGGCGCGGGGTCCCGCTCCCGTAGGGGTTCCGGTCCGGAATCCCGTCCCCGCTCCGGTCCGGGTTCCCGCACGGGAGGGGGCGGGGGCTTCCGTTCCGGCGGCCGGTCCGGGGCGCCGGCCGAGAGGACCGCGCGGGGACCGTCCTCCGGGTGCCCGAACCGTACGACCGTTCCGGGGCCGACCTCCCGCGGCCGGACCACCCTCAGGCCGTCCGCGAAGGTGCCGTTCGTGCTGCCCTCGTCGGTCAGGGTCCACCGGCCCGAGACGGCCCGGAACACCGCGTGGTGCCAGGACGCGCGGGCGTCCGGAAGGACGACGTCGCAGGTGGGGTCCCGCCCGACGCGGTAGACGCGGCCCGGGTCCATGGGCGTCGCGTCCCCGTCGATCTCGAGGACCAGATCGGGCGCCGCAGGCACGGCGGGCCGCTCTCCCATGTCTGGATTTTATCCGCCGGAACCGGTCCCCGCCCGGCCGGGAGGCGCCGGTATGGTGGACGCCCGCCGCGCGACGCGGCTCGTGACGAGGAGGGACCCCCTGTGCCGAGAGGTGTCACCGGGCGGCGGTCCCGCACCCGCGCGGCGCTCCTGGAGGCCGCCCTGGAGGCGTTCGCCGAGCACGGTTTCCACGCGACGACGATCGAGGGGATCTGCGAGCGCGCCGGCTACACGCGGGGCGCGTACTACTCGAACTTCGCGAGCAAGGAAGAACTCTTCCTCGCCCTCTTCGACGAGCACAGCGACCGGACCGTGCGGCGGCTCGCCGAGGCGATCGACGCGCTGCCCGCCGACGAATACACCCTGACCCGGCTCGCGGAACTGGCCTCCCGCGTCGAACCGGACGAGCGGGACTGGTACCTGGTCACCACCGAGTTCACCCTGCACGCCATCCGCGACCCGGGGACCGCCCGGGTGCTCGCGCGCCACGACGAGCGGCTCCGGGCGGAGATCGCCCGCGGCCTCACCCTCGTCCTGCGCCGGGCCGGGCGCGAACTGACCGTGGAACCCGACCGGTTCGCGCGTCTCCTCGTCGCCCTGCGCGAGGGCGGTCTCGCCCAGAGCTACGTGGAACCGGACGCACTGCCGCCGGGCAGTCTGGAACGCCAGTTCCTCGCCCCGCTCCTGGAGGCGACGACCAGGGAGTTCCGGCCCGCCGGGGACGGTCCGGAGGGGCCCGACCCGGACACGGCGTCCGACCCGGACACGGCGGCCTGACCCGGACACGGCGCTCCGGCCCCGTGCCGGGCGCGCCCGGCACCGGCCGTCTCCCGCGCGGTCCGGTCGGCCGGCCGCCGCCGGGACGACGGGGTTGCGGTTCGCCGTTCGCGATGACTACGGTCGGACAGGGGCGGGAGAAAGCGCTTTCCCCCTCTTTTCCTCCCTTCCTCTTCCTCCTCGCCCCTCCCTCCCTCCCCCCTCCCCCTTCCCCCGTTCTCGTCTCCGCCCGACCCCCGTCCCTGGAGCCCCGCGTGCCCACCGCCGACGTCCTGATCTACACCCGCACCGCCGGCTACCGGCACGACTCGATCCCCGACGGCGCCGCCGCGCTAGCGGAGCTTGCGGGGGAGCTGGGGCACACGGCCGAGACCGGCGAGGACCCGGGGGCCTTCACCCCCGAGCGGCTGGCCGGGTACGCCGCCGTCGTCCTGCTCTCCACGACCGGGAACGTCCTGACCCCCGAGGGCCGCACCGCCTTCGAGGCGTACCTGCGGGGCGGCGGCGCCCTCCTCGCCGTGCACGCGGCCGCCAACGCCGAGCCGGACTGGCCCTTCTACGGGGAACTGCTCGGCACCCGCTTCGACGGCCACCCCGAGATCCAGCCGGGCACCGTCCTCGTGGACGCGCGGGACCACCCGGCGACCGCCCCGCTCCCGGTCCGCTGGGAGTGGACGGACGAGTGGTACAACTTCACCTCCGACCCGCGCGGCACGGGCGGAACCGGCGTACGGGTCCTGGCCCGGGCCGACGAGTCCTCCTACCGGGGCGGCACCCACGGCGACGACCACCCGCTCGCCTGGTGCCGCGAGGTGGGCCGCGGGCGCGTCTTCTTCACCGCCCTCGGGCACGCCCCGGAGGCGTACCGCGACCCGCTCTTCCGGGCCCACCTCTCCGGCGCGCTGGCCTGGCTGACCTCCTGATTCCCGGTGGCCCCCCGGTCACCCCACCGCCCCGCCCCTGTTGCGCCGCGCCGCCCTTCGCGGAAGGTTTCTGTCAGAGCGGGGGCCGACGCAGGAGGAGACAGGCCATGGGCATCGCCACCGTGAACCCCGCGACCGGAGAGACGCTGCGCACCTACGAGGCCCACGGGCCCGAGGAGATCGAGCGGCGCGTCGCCGCGGCGCACGAGGCGTTCCGCCGGTACCGCACCACCCCCTTCGCCGAACGCGCCCGCCTCCTGCGCGCCGCCGCGGGCCTCCTGGAGGAGGACACCGAGGACATCGCCCGCACGATGACGGTCGAGATGGGCAAGCCCGTCGTCGCCGCCCGCGCGGAGGCCGCCAAGTGCGTCAAGGCCATGCGCTGGTACGCCCGCCACGCCGAGGAACTGCTCGCCGACGAGCACCCGGCGGAGAGCGACGTCCAGGACTCCGGAGCGGACACGGCCCGCGTCCACTACCGGCCCCTCGGCCCGGTCCTCGCCGTCATGCCGTGGAACTTCCCGCTCTGGCAGGTGATCCGCTTCGCCGCGCCCGCCCTCATGGCGGGCAACACGGGTCTCCTCAAGCACGCCTCCAACGTGCCGCAGACCGCGCTCTACCTGGGCGACCTCTTCCGCCGCGCCGGATTCCCCGAGGGCTGCTTCCAGACCCTCCTCGTCGGCTCCGGGGAGATCGAGGGCATCCTGCGGGACCCGAGGATCGTGGCCGCCACCCTCACCGGCAGCGAACCGGCCGGCCGGGCCGTCGCCTCCGTGGCGGGCGACGAGATCAAGAAGACCGTCCTGGAGCTCGGCGGCAGCGACCCGTACATCGTGATGCCCTCCGCCGACGTCGTCGCGGCCGTGAAGACCGCCGTCACCGCCCGGGTGCAGAACAACGGGCAGTCGTGCATCGCGGCCAAGCGGTTCATCGTCCACCGGGACGTCTACGACGACTTCTCCGAGCGCTTCACCGCCGCCATGAACGCCCTCACCGTCGGCGACCCCCTCGACGAGTCCACCGACGTCGGCCCCCTCGCCACCGAGCGGGGCCGCGCCGACCTGGAGGAACTGGTGGACGACGCCGTGGAACGGGGCGCCACCGTCCTCTGCGGGGGCCACCGCCCCGACGACGAGGCGCTCCGCGACGGCTGGTACTACCGGCCCACCGTCCTCACCGGCATCACCCCGGAGATGCGCGTCCACCGCGAGGAGACCTTCGGGCCGGTCGCCACCGTCTACCGGGTCGGCGACGCCGAGGAGGCCGTGGCCGTCGCCAACGACTCCCCGTTCGGCCTCAGCTCCAACGTCTGGACCCGCTCCCAGGAGGACATCGCGTTCTTCGTCCGTGACCTGGAGGCCGGCGGCGTCTTCGTCAACGGGATGACGGCCTCGCACCCGGCGCTCCCCTTCGGCGGGATCAAGCGCTCCGGCTACGGCCGCGAACTCGCGGGCCACGGCATCCGCGAGTTCTGCAACGCGACCACGGTGTGGCAGCGCGCCTGAACCCGGCCCCTCAGCCACCGCCGGGGGCGCCGCCCGCAGCCTCCGCCGGGCCGATCTCACACCACACCGCCTTGCCCTCACCGCGCGGCTCGACCCCCCACCGGGAGGCCAGCGCGTCGAGCAGGAGCAGCCCGCGGCCCGAGGTGGCGGCCTCGCCCGGGGTACGCCGCCGGGGCCAGGCGCTCGACCGGTCCTGCACCGACAGGCGCACCCGACGCACCGGTTCGGGCAGCACCTCCAGGGTCAGCACCGCGCCCCCCTCGGTGTGCAGCAGCACGTTGACCAGGAGTTCCCCCGTCAGCAGCTCCGCGTCGTCGGCGAGGCCCGCCATGCCCCAGTCCCGGACCGCCCGCCCCACGGCCGCCCGCGCGTCCGAGAGGCCCTGCGGATCGGCCTGGTGGACGTACTGGTGGATGCGCGGCGCCCGGGGCGTGCCCGGGTCCGGGCTGCGCCGCAGCACCAGGAGGGCCACGTCGTCGCCCGCGCCCCACCGCTCCCACAGGCGGTCGGAGAGGTGGTCGGCCAGCGCCTCGGCCTCCGGCGGGCCGCCCGCGATCGCCTCGGCGAGCGAGGCGAGACCGGCCGAGATGTCCGCGCCGGGCTGCTCGACCAGACCGTCCGTGCAGAGCACCAGGGTCTCCCCGGGCACCAGGTCGAGCCGCGTCTCCGGGAACTCCTCGTCCCCGAACGCCGTCGCCAGGCCCAGCGGGAGGCCGCCCCGCAGCTTGGGCCGCCCCACCCGGCCGTCGGTGTGCCGGATCAACGGGTCGAGGTGCCCGGCCCGTACGGCGCGCACCGTGCCGCTCGCCAGGTCCACCTGCGCGTACGTACAGGTCGCGAAGCGGTCGGTGTCCAGCTCGGCGAGGAACCGGGAGGCGCGGGCGAGGACCGTCGGCGGGGCGTGCCCCTCGCCCGCGTACGCCCGCAGCGCGATCCGCAGCTGGCCCATGATGGCGGCCGCGTGCGTGTCGTGGCCCTGGACGTCGCCCACGACGATCCCGACCCGGCTGCGCGGCAGCGGGATCACGTCGTACCAGTCGCCGCCGACCTGCCGCCCGCTCCACGCCGCGTGGTACCGGACGGCGATCCGGCCGCCGGTGATCTCCGGGATGCGGCGCGGCAGCATCGTCTCCTGGAGCCCGGTCGCCAGCTCCCGCTCCTCGTCGAAGAGCATCGCCCGCTGGAGCGACTGGGCGACGATCGCCGCGAGCCCGAGGGCCAGGTTGCGCTCGTCGGGGTTGAACGAGGTGCGGCCCCGGTAGAACAGGGCCATCCCGCCGAGCGAACGCGCCTGCGCCACCAGCGGCAAGTAGCAGGCGGCCCGGAAGTCCAGCCGGGGCAGGTAGGGGGCGAGTTCGGGGAAGTCCCGGCCGAGCGCGGCGAAGGAGGGGACGAACCGGGGCCGGCCGCTCAGCACCGCCTCGGCCAGCGGAAGCTTCCGGTCGAGCCGCCGGCCGCGGAAGTCGTCGAGCACGTCGAGGGAGTCCCCGCTGAGCGCGATGACGTTCAGCGAGCCGTTCTCCACGAGGCCGAGCGCGAGCCCGTCCGCGCCGAGCCGCGCGAGCCCTCCCGGACCCGTCAGGGCGGCCGTCACGTCGTCCACGGTCACCGCCCGCGACAGCGCGTTCGTCGTCCGCTCGACGATGCTCGTCTGCACCTCGCGCCGCTTCTCCAGGTCCCGGACGAAGGTGAAGTGCGCGATCTCGGCGGTCGTGTCCCGCACGACGCCGACGATCCGCCGGGCCCATCCCCGCGGCGAGCGCAGGATCCGGGCCTGTACGTGCGTCCAGTGGGGCGGCCCGTCGTCCTGGGGGACGGGGAAGTGCGCGGTGTACGAGAGGGCGCCGCTCCTGACGGCCTCGCGCACGACGCCCCGGAGCCTGGCCAGCTCCCCGGGGGCGAGCCGCGCGACGAGCGACGCCGGGCGCCCGTCGAAGGCGTCCGGGACCACGCCGAAGACCAGCAGCCCCGACTCGTCGACATCGATGCGGCCCGTGTCGAGATCCCAGTCGAAGCTGCCGGTCCGGTTCATGGCGAGCCACTGGGCGGGCCCGATCTCGCCACTGCGCGTACGCGGATCGTCGTCGGTCATCCTCCCCATTGTCGAACCCGCGCACCGCGGGCGCCACGGTGACGACCCGGCGTGGCGCGAGTTCGCCGCGAGGGCCGCGCCCGGGGCCCCGGATGCGCGCGCGCCGACCGGACACCAGAATGGCCAGTGCCGGACGAACACGTAGGAGGCGGCATGAACGCTGAGCCCGACAAGACGTCCCCGGGGGACTCCCCGACGCCCGACCGGCTGCTGCACGCCGGGTCGGAAGGGGAGTTCACGGCGGAGGACCTGGTCCTCGCCTCCGGCCGTGACGTGAACCCGCAGAACCTCGCCTGGGCGGAGCGCCGCATGGCGGAGAAGGGCCGCGCCTCGATGGACGAGCTCCTGCCCTAGGCCGGACACGGCCCGGAACCCGCTCCGGGGACGTCTCCCCGGGTCCCGCCCTCGCGCGCCGGCCCCGGACCGGGCGACCGGTCCGGGGCCGGCGCCGTCCCGGCGGGCCTCAGCCGCTCCACTCCCAGTCGGCCACCTCGGGCATGTCGGTGCCGTGCTCCCGGATCCAGGCGTGGTGACGGGTACGGGCGTCCGCCATGGCCTGGCGCACCGTCACGGCGCGCACGCCGAGGCCGGGCACGCGGTCGATCACGTCCATCACCAGGCGGTAGCGGTCGAGGTCGTTGCGCACGACCATGTCGAAGGGGGTCGTGGTGGTCCCCCTCTCCTTGTAGCCCCGCACGTGCAGGTGCGGGTGCCCGGCGCGGCGGTAGGCCAGCCGGTGCACCAGCCAGGGATAGCCGTGGTAGCCGAAGATCACCGGCCTGTCCGTCGTGAACAGGGCGTCGTACTCCCCGTCCGTCATGCCGTGCGGATGCTCCCCGTGGGACATCAGCCGCGTCACGTCCACCACGTTCACCACCCGGACCGCCAGCTCGGGCAGGTGCTCCCGCAGCAGCGAGGCCGCCGCCAGCACCTCCTGGGTGGGGACGTCACCGGCGCAGGCGAGGACCACGTCGGGCTCGCGCGTGCCGTCCTCGGTGCCCGCCCACGCCCACACCCCGGCGCCCCGGGCGCAGTGGGCGCGTGCCTCCTCCAGGGAGAGCCAGTCGAAGCAGGGCTGCTTCCCGGCGACGATCACGTTGACGTAGTCGCGGCTGCGCAGCACGTGGTCCGCGACCGAGAGCAGGGTGTTGGCGTCCGGCGGGAGGTAGACGCGGACGACCTCGGGGCTCTTGTTGAGCACGTGGTCCACGAAGCCCGGGTCCTGGTGCGAGAAGCCGTTGTGGTCCTGGCGCCACACGTGCGACGTCAGCAGGTAGTTGAGGGAGGCGATGGGAGCCCGCCACGGCAGCCGGCGCGAGGTCCGCACCCACTTGATGTGCTGGTTGACCATGGAGTCCACGATGTGGACGAACGCCTCGTAGCAGGAGAACAGCCCGTGGCGGCCGGTGAGCAGGTACCCCTCCAGCCAGCCCTGGCAGGTGTGCTCGGAGAGGATCTCCATGACGCGACCGTGCCGGTCGAGGTGTTCGTCGGTGTCCAGGACCGGTTCCTGCCACGCCTTGCCGCTGGCCCCGTACACCGCTTCGAGACGGTTGGAGGCGGTCTCGTCGGGGCCGACGAGCCGGAAGTCGCGGCGGCCGGCCGTGGCGGCCATGACCGCTTCGAGGAGGTCCCCGAGGACGCGGGTCGGCTCGTGCCGGGTGGCGCCCGGTTCGTCCACCGGCACGGCGAAGGGTTCGAGCGGCGGTACGGGCAGGTCCCGCAGCAGCAGGCCACCGTTGGCGTGCGGGGTGGCGCCGAGCCTGCGTTCGCCGTCCGGCACGCAGGCGAGCACCCGCGCGGACGGCGCGCCGTCCTCGTCGAAGAGCTCCTCGGGGCGGTAGGAGCGCAGCCACGCCTCCAGTTGCTCGCGGTGCTCCGGGTTGTCCCGCACACCGGACAGGGGCACCTGGTGGGAGCGCCAGGTCCCTTCCACGGGCAGCCCGTCCACCTCCGCGGGACCGGTCCAGCCCTTCGGCGTGCGGAGGACGATCACGGGCCACTTCGGCCGTTCGGCCGGCCCGCCGGCACGGGCCTCGCGCTGGACGGCCCGGATGCGGTCGAGCGCGGTGTCCATCGCGACCGCCATGGCGCGGTGGACCCGGCGCGGGTCGTCCCCGGAGACGTACAGGGGATCGTGGCCGTAGCCCCGCAGGAGTTCGTCCAGTTCCGCCTCGGGGAGCCGCGCGAGCACGGTGGGGTTCGCGATCTTGTACCCGTTGAGGTGGAGCACCGGCAGGACGGCGCCGTCGTGCACGGGGTCGAGGAACTTGTTGGAGTGCCAGGACGTGGCGAGCGGGCCCGTCTCCGCCTCGCCGTCCCCGACGACGCACGCCACCAGGAGGTCCGGGTTGTCCAGGGCGGCGCCGTACGCGTGCGACAGGGCGTAGCCCAGTTCGCCGCCCTCGTGGATCGACCCCGGCGTCTCGGGCGCCACGTGGCTCGGGACCCCGCCGGGGAAGGAGAACTGCCGGAACAGCCGGGCCATGCCCTCCCCGTCCCGGGACACGTCCGGGTAGACCTCGCTGTAGCTCCCCTCCAGCCAGGAGTTGGCGACCACGGCCGGCCCGCCGTGACCGGGCCCCCAGACGCACAGGGCGTCCACGCCGCGGTTCCTGATCAGCCGGTTGAGGTGGGTGTACACGAGGTTGAGACCGGGGGACGTGCCCCAGTGCCCGAGCAGCCGCGGCTTGATGTGCTCCGGTTCCAGCGGTGTGCGCAGCAGCGGGTTGTCCATCAGGTAGATCTGCCCGACGGACAGGTAGTTGGCCGCCCTCCAGTGCGCGTCGAGCGCGTCGAGTTCCTCGTCGGTCGGGGACGAGCCGTCCGGGCGCCTGTCCTTGCGCATGTCTCCTCCGTCGTGTGAACGGACGCGGTCGCCCCGCCGACCGGCCCTGGTGTCTCCGGGGCGTCTGCCCCGCGCGCCGCGCCGGACACGCTCCCGTCACGGCCCGGGCGCGCCCCCGGCGGTTCCTCCGGAGGCGCGCGTCCCATGGTGGTGCCCGGTCCGCCGGAAGACGGCGTGACACAGGGCGGCGTGCCCGCAAGAGGGGCCGGATGGGCCAGGGGTTCCGGACGTCCCGGCGGCCCGGGCGCCCGGGCGGGGATTCCGGGCACGTCACGCCCGGCGCTCACACGACCGTTCCGGCGTAGCCTGAACGCCATGACGCAGGACGCCGACCCCGGGCTCTTCGGACCCGGCTCCGTGACGTGGCAACTGCACAGCGACCCGGTGATGTGGATCGCCGGCGTCCGGGCCCTCTGGCTCCAGGCCCTCCACCCCGTCGCCGTCCGCGGCGTCATGATCAACAGCGGGTTCCGGGAGGACCCCTGGGGACGGCTCACGCGGACCGCCAACTTCGTCGGGACCCTCAGCTACGGGACCACCGAAGCCGCCGAGGCGGCCGGCGCCCGCGTCCGCCGCATCCACCGGCTGCTCGGCGTGGACGACCCCGAACTGCTGCTCTGGGTCCACTGCGCCGAGACCGACTCGTACCTCTCGGTCGCCCGCCGCTCCGGAATCCCGCTCACCGACGCGCTGGCCGACCGCTACGTGGACGAGCACCGCACCTCGGCCCGGCTCGTCGGCCTCGACCCGGACGCCGTCCCGGCCACCACCGCCGGACTCGCCGCCTACTTCGCGTCGGTACGCCCCCTGCTCACCGCCGGGCCGGACGCCAGGACCGTCGAGGACTTCCTGCGCCGTCCGCCGGTCCGGCCCCTCCTGGTCCCCGCGCGCGAGGTGATCTGGCGGCGCGTCACGGCGCTCGCGTACGACGCCCTCCCCCCGTACGCCCACGCGCTCTACGGACGGCCCGCCCCGCCGCCGGAGACCGTCACCCGCCGGCTCGTCGCCACGGCCAACCTGCTGCGCAACGTCCCCTCCCGCCTGCGCTGGAGGCTGCCGCCCCGGCACGTCCTGCGGGCCGTGGAACGGCTCGGCCCGCAGGCGCGGCCCGATCCGTACGCGCGCCCCGCCCCGTACCCTCTGTCGGACCCGGCGGCCATACTGGACACACCGGGTAGGACGCACGGAATCGACGGGGGCGACGGCACGCGATGGGGGACTCCGGACTGATCCAGGGGCGGTACCGCCTGCACGAGGTCATCGGCCGCGGGGGCATGGGCGAGGTGTGGCGCGCCACCGACGAGGCGCTCGGGCGCCGCGTCGCCGTGAAGTGCCTCAAACCGCTCGGCCCGCAGCGGGACCCGCAGGTGCTCGACGTCGTGCGCGAGCGCTTCCGGCGCGAGGCCCGGGTGGCCGCCGCGCTCCAGCACCGGGGCATCACCGTCGTGCACGACTTCGGCGAGTACGAGGGCGTCCTCTTCCTCGTCATGGAACTCCTGGAGGGGCGCAACCTCAGCCAGCTCCTCGCCGCCAACGCGCAGCACCCGCTGCCCGTCCAGGACCTCGTCGAGATCGCCGACCAGGTTGCCGACGCCCTCGCGTACACGCACGGCCAGGGGATCGTGCACCGCGACCTGAAGCCCGCGAACATCATGCGGCTGCGGGACGGCACGGTGAAGATCTGCGACTTCGGGATAGCGCGCCTCGGCGCGGACATGGGCTTCACGTCCAAGCTCACCGGGACCGGCATCGCGATGGGGACGCCCCACTACATGTCCCCGGAGCAGATCGGCGGCGGCGAGGTCGACCACCGCAGCGACCTCTACTCGTTGGGCTGCGTGCTGTACGAGCTCGCCACCGGCTCCCCGCCCTTCGACCTGGGGGACTCCTGGGCGATCCTCATCGGGCACCGGGACACGGTGCCGCGCCCGCCGCGCGCCCACCGGGCCGAACTGCCCGACTACTTCGACCGCCTCGTCGTCGACCTGCTCGCCAAGGTGCCCGCGGAGCGGCCGGCCGACGCGGGCGACCTGCGCCGCCGGATCGTCTCGGGCCGCGCGGGACCGCCCCCGTTCCCGCCGCTGCCCGGAGTGCCCGCGCAGCCGTCCCTCCCCCTCACGCTGCCCGTGCCGGTGGACCCCGGACCGGCGGCGCCCGTCCCGTCCGCCCCCGCGCCCGCCCCGGCGTGGAGCCGCGGGATGACCGGCGGGCACCGCCCGGCCGGAGCCGCCGGGCCGCGCCCGGCCGCCCACGACCCCGCCGCGGCCGTCCTCACCACCGAGTGGACCACCGCCCCCGCGCCGGCCGGTCCCGCCCCCGCGCCCCCGGCCGAGCTGGTCGCGGTCCTCGCCGGCCGCCACCGGGCGGGAATGGGCCTCGGCCGACTCGGCCGCTGGGACGAGGCGGAGGCGGTGCACCGGTCCGTCGCCGAGGACCGGTCGCGCGTCCTCGGGGAGGACCACCCCGACACCCTCGCCAGCCACTACGAGGTCGGTTTCGCCCTCGTCCGTCTCGACCGCCCCGCCGACGCCCTGCGCGTCTTCGAGCGGGTCGCCCGGGTCCGGTCGCGCGTCCTCGGGGAGGACCACCCCGACACCCTCGCCGCACGGCAGGAGCGGGCGTACGCCCTCGACCGCCTGGGACGGCACTCCGAGGCGTACGCACTGTACGTCGCGGTGCTCGCCGCCAGGGAGCGGGCCGAGGGCCCCGACCACCCCGACACCCTGCGCTGCCGCCACAACCTGGCGTTCACGCTCGGGCGCCTCGGCCGCCTCGAGGAGTCGTACCGCACGGCGCGGGAGGTCGCGGAGGCCCGCGCCCGGCTGCTCGGCGAGGACCATCCCGACACCCTGATGACCCGCCACGAGGTCGCCCACGTCCTCGCGCGCCTGGGGCGCCGGCAGGAGGCCCTGGCCCAGTACCGCGCGGTCGCCGGGGCGCGCGCCGCCGCCCTCGGCGCCGACCATCCGGACACCCTCGCCGCCCACTACGAGACCGGGGTCCTCCTCGGCCGGCTCGGCCGGGCGGCGGACGCCCTGGACGTCTGCCGCTCCGTCGTCGCCTCCCGCACCCGCGCCCAGGGCGCCGACGGGCCGGAGACCCTGCGCGCCCGCCACGCCCTCGCCGTCAACCTCGGCCGCCTCGGGCGCTGGGAGGAGGCGCTCGCGGAGTCCGGGGACGTCCACGCCGTCCGGACGCGGGTCCTGGGCGCCGACCATCCGGACACCCTCCTCAGCCGCCGGGAGACCGGTGTCGCCCTCGGCCGGCTCGGCCGCTGGGCGGAGGCCCTGGAGGCCCACCGCGCCGTCGCCTCCGCCCGCCTCCGCCTCCTCGGCCCGGCACACCCCGACACCCTCGCCGCCCTCGACGACGAGGCCCACTGCCTGGAACGCCTCGGCCGCCGCGCCGAGGCCGCCGCCCTCCTCCTCAGGGCGGCCGCGCCGCCGCCCGCCTGACGCGGGACCCGCGCGGCTTGCCGGGCCGGCCGCGGACCGCCCCGCCCCCGGCGCGGCAGCCTCCCCGGAGAGGTGAAAGTTCCCTCCGCGTGTTGACGCCGGGCCGCCCCCGCCCGGGGTGTGAAGCTGATCTGCGAGCGCGCTTAAGAAATCCTCGATGGACCGGGAGCCGTGCGTACGGAAGATTCTCCTCCGGGGATCTTGGGTGCACAGCCCTGCCTCACCCCATGCATCACAGGACACGCACGTCGGGAGCCGTTGCATTGAAGGCGCTGGTCAAGCTGAAGGCGGAGCCGGGACTCTGGCTCACGGACGTGCCCGAGCCGGAGGCCGGCCCCGGAGACGTCCTCATCAAGGTCAGCCGGACCGGGATCTGCGGCACCGACCTGCACATCCGTTCCTGGGACGGCTGGGCGCAGAGGACGATCGGGACGCCGCTGACGATCGGCCACGAGTTCGTCGGCGAGGTCGTCCACGTCGGCCGTGACGTCGCCGACATCGCCGTCGGCGACCTGGTCAGCGGCGAAGGGCACCTCGTCTGCGGCAAGTGCCGCAACTGTCTGGCCGGCCGGCGCCACCTCTGCCGCGCCACCGTCGGCCTCGGCGTGGGCCGGGACGGCGCCTTCGCGGAGTACGTCGTGCTGCCCGCCTCCAACGTGTGGGTCCACCGCGTCCCCGTCGACCTCGACGTCGCCGCGATCTTCGATCCCTTCGGCAACGCCGTGCACACCGCGCTCTCCTTCCCGCTCGTCGGAGAGGACGTCCTGGTCACCGGCGCGGGCCCGATCGGCATCATGGCCGCCGCCGTCGCCAAGCACGCCGGCGCCCGCAACGTCATGATCACCGACGTCAGCGAGGAACGCCTCGAACTCGCCCGCAAGACGGGCGTCACCCTCGCCCTGAACGTGGCCGGGAGCACGATCGCGGACGGCCAGCGCACCCTCGGGCTCAAGGAGGGCTTCGACGTCGGCCTGGAGATGTCCGGCAACCCGCACGCGATGCGCGACATGGTCGCCAACATGACCCACGGCGGCAGGATCGCCATGCTGGGCCTGCCCAGCGAGGACTTCGCCGTCGACTGGGCGAAGATCGTCACCTCCATGATCACGGTCAAGGGCATCTACGGCCGTGAGATGTTCGAGACCTGGTACGCGATGTCGGTGCTCCTGGAGGGCGGTCTCGACCTCGCCCCCGTCATCACCGGCCGCTACGCGTACACCGACTTCGAGGCCGCCTTCGACGACGCGGCCTCCGGCAAGAGCGGCAAGATCATCCTCGACTGGACTGCGGGAGCCTGACCCATGTTCGATTCCGTTCGCGACGACATCCGAGCCACCCTCGAAGAGATCGAGCAGGCCGGACTCCACAAGCCCGAGCGCGTCATCGGCACCCCCCAGTCGGCCACCGTCGCCGTCACCTCCGGCGGCCGCCCCGGCGAGGTGCTCAACTTCTGCGCCAACAACTACCTGGGCCTGGCCGACCACCCCGAGGTGGTCGCCGCCGCCCACGAGGCGCTGGACCGCTGGGGCTACGGCATGGCCTCCGTCCGCTTCATCTGCGGCACCCAGGAGGTGCACAAGGAGCTGGAGGCGCGCCTGTCCTCCTTCCTCGGCCAGGAGGACACGATCCTCTACTCCTCCTGCTTCGACGCCAACGGCGGCGTCTTCGAGACGATCCTCGGCCCCGAGGACGCCGTCATCTCCGACGCCCTCAACCACGCCTCGATCATCGACGGCATCCGCCTCTCCAAGGCCCGCCGCTTCCGCTACGCCAACCGCGACATGGCCGACCTGGAGCAGCGGCTCAAGGAGGCCACCGAGGGCGGTGCCCGGCGCAAGCTGATCGTCACCGACGGCGTCTTCTCGATGGACGGCTACGTCGCCCCGCTGGACGAGATCTGCGACCTGGCCGAGCGCCACGACGCCATGGTCATGGTGGACGACTCGCACGCCGTCGGCTTCGTCGGTCCCGGCGGGCGCGGCACCCCCGAGCTGCACGGCGTCATGGACCGCGTCGACATCATCACCGGCACCCTGGGCAAGGCCCTCGGCGGCGCCTCCGGCGGCTACGTCGCCGCCCGCGCCGAGATCGTCGCCCTGCTGCGCCAGCGCTCCCGCCCGTACCTCTTCTCCAACACCCTCGCCCCGGTCATCGCCGCCGCCTCCCTCAAGGTCCTCGACCTCCTGGAGTCCGCCGGCGACCTGCGCGACCGGCTGAACGCCAACACGGCGCTCTTCCGCTCCCGCATGACCGGGGAGGGCTTCGACGTCCTGCCCGGCGACCACGCCATCGCCCCCGTCATGATCGGCGACGCGGCCGAGGCCGGACGCATGGCCGAACTGCTCCTGGAGCGGGGCGTGTACGTGATCGGCTTCTCGTACCCGGTGGTGCCGCAGGGGCAGGCCCGCATCCGCGTCCAGCTCTCCGCCGCGCACTCCACGGAGGACGTGAACCGGGCCGTGGACGCCTTCGTCTCGGCCCGCGCCGCCCTGGCCGGCTGACACCGGAACGGCGGCGCGAACGGCGCCCGCCGCCCCCGCCGCCTGGGACACTGGGGGCATGATCGAAGCGCGGCGGTTGCACATCCTCCGTGCGGTGGCCGACCACCGCACGGTCACGGCGGCGGCCGCCGCGCTCTACCTCACCCCCTCCGCCGTCTCCCAGCAGCTCGCCGCCCTGGAGCAGGAGACCGGGCACCGCCTGGTGGAGCGGAGCGCCCGGGGCGCGCGCCTCACCCCGGCCGGCGAGATCCTGCTCGGCCACGCCAACGCCGTCCTGGCCCAGCTGGAGCGCGCCGAGGCCGAACTCGCCGCCTACGGCTCCGGCGACGCCGGCACGGTCACGGTCGCCGCCTTCGCCACCGGCATCGGCCTCGTGGTGGCCCCCGCCCTCACCGCGCTCGCCCGCACCGCCCCCGGCATCCGGGTCCGCGTGCGGGACGCCGAGGGCGACGAGAGCCTGCTCATGGTCCTGGACCGGCAGGTGGACGTGGCCGTCGCCGTCGAGTACCGGGGCGCCCCGGCCGAGGACGACGACCGGCTCACCCGCGTCCCGCTCTACGCCGAGCCCTTCGACGCGGTCCTGCCGCCCGGCCACCCCCTGGCGGCCGGCGGACGGGTCGCCCTCGCCGCCCTCGCCAAGGACGACTGGATCGGGCAGTCCACCGGCAACCCCTGCCACGACGTCACCGTCCTGGCCTGCGAGTACGCCGGGTTCGCCCCCCGTTTCGCGCACGTCTCCGACGACTTCCGCGCCGTCGTCGCCCTCGCCTCCGCCGCCGCCGGGGTCGCCCTCGTCCCGCGCTCGGCGCTGCGCGGGATGGACCTCACGGGTGTCGAGGTGCGGCCCGTGGACGGGGCCGCCCCCACCCGCCGGGTCTTCGCCGCCGTGCGGCGCGGGGCCGAGGAGCACCCCCTGATCAGCCCCCTCCTGACGGAGCTGCGCACGGCGGCGGACGACTGAGGTCCCGCCCGGGGACGGACCGTC
Organism: Streptomyces sp. NPDC001744; assembly: GCF_042892575.1. Taxonomy (NCBI): domain Bacteria; kingdom Bacillati; phylum Actinomycetota; class Actinomycetes; order Kitasatosporales; family Streptomycetaceae; genus Streptomyces; species Streptomyces sp. NPDC001744. The sequence goes on along the minus strand of NZ_JBIAUG010000003.1, from coordinate 163,772 downwards.
AGTCCTCGGACACGGCCCATCCCACCGCTTCGACGCGCGAGGCGTCCGCCGGGCGGGCCCCGTCGAAGAGCGGCCGGCCGGCGGCGTCGAGGACCCGCACCCCGTCCACGTACGCCCCGCGCCCGACGTACCGCGCGTCCGTCGTGTACCGCCAGCGCAGCCGGACCGGGACGCCGCCCCGGTCCGGCGCCGGGACCCCGGCCGTCAGCCGGTGCCAGACGCGCCCCGACCAGCCGCTCGCCGCCCCGTCCGGGTGCGCCGACGGCTCCCCGTCCGGGCGTGCGGTGACGAACGGCACCGGTTCCCAGGCCGCCCCGCCGTCCCGGGACGCCTCCAGGCGGACGGCGTCCGCCCCCGGTTCGGTGTCCCACCACAGGGCGCACTCCAGACGCGCCGCGCCGGGGACCGGAGGCAGCGTGAGGGTGGCGGTGGTGCCGCTCGCCATGCCGGAGAACCAGGCGGTACGGCCCCGGACGGGACGTACGGGAACGGCCCTGGCCAGCCGGTTCGCGGCGGCGACGCGCGGCGCGGACCCGGAGCGCCAGGAGCGCACCGGGTGCACGGAGTTGCCGAGGACGATCAGGAACGAGTCGGTCGTCGGGTCGAGCACGAGGCTCGTGCCGGTGAAACCGGTGTGCCCGGCCGTGCGGGGCGTGGCCATCGCACCCATGTACCAGTGCTGGTGGAGCTCGAAGCCGAGCCCGTGCGCGTTGCCGGGGAAGGCGGTGTTGAAGTCGGTGAACATCAGCTCCACGGACGCGGGGGAGAGGATGCGGGCCCGGCCGTACGCCCCGCCGTTGAGGAGGGTGCGGGCGAGGACCGCGAGGTCCCGGGCGCGCGAGAAGACCCCGGCGTGCCCGGCGACCCCGCCGAGGGCGTAGGCGTTCTCGTCGTGGACCTCGCCCCACACCATGCCCCGGTCCAGGCCGGACCAGGGCGGCCGGGCGTCCTCGGTGGCGGCGATGTCCGGCCGCCAGGAGGGCGGTGGGTTGAAACGGGTGCGGCGCATCCCGAGCGGAGCGGTGATCTCGTCGTGGAGCAGGGTGTCCAGACCGCGACCGGTGATCTCCTCCAGGACCAGCTGGAGGAAGATCATGTTGAGGTCGGAGTAGAGGTAAGCCGACCCCGGCGTGCTCACGGGCACCTCCGCCCGGAGCAGCCGCAGCTTCCCCTCCCGCGTCGGCTCCCGGTACAGCGGCAGCCAGGACCGGAACCCGGAGGTGTGGGTGAGCAGTTGGCGCACCGTCACGTCCCGCTTCCCGCCCCCGCCGAAATCCGGGAGGTACGCCGTGATCCCCGCCTCCAGGTCCAGCGCCCCGCGCTCGATCTGCTGCACCGCCAGGATCGAGGTGAACAGCTTGGAGACCGAGGCCAGATCGAAGACGGTGTCCTCGGCCATCGGCCGCCGCAGCTCCGGCGGCAGCTCGACGCCGGTGCCGGTCTTCTCGTCGTACGCCGCGTACCGCACGGCCGAGCCGATCGCCCGGTGCAGGGCCACGGTCCCGCCGCGCCCGGCGAGCAGCACGGCCCCCGCGTACCAGGGGTGCGCGGGAGAGGGGGCGAGGAACGCCTCGGCCTCCGCGACCAGCCGGTCCAGGTGCGGCGCGAGCAGCCCGGCCCGCTCGGCCGAACCGCGCCTCAGCGTGGTCCGCCGCGCCCCGGCCCCCGTTTCCGCCGCGGGACCGGCCCCGCGCCCCGCCTCCCCTTCGGAGGCGGCGGCCGCTCCCGGCACCGAACCGACCATCACCGCTCCTCCGAGGGCCAGGAGTCCGCCGCCGAACGCGCGCCGGCTCGGAAGGCCCTCTCCTCCCGCATCTTCACTCATGTCCGTCCACGCCTCTCGAACATCGGTTTAGGTACCATCGAAAAGGAAGATCTCTTCGTGACAGAACGGGTGAAAACCCCCTTTGCGGCAGGATGCTGATACGTGAGTTCGGGTACGGCGGCAACGACACGTCAATGGACCACCTGGGGGCCGGTGGTGGCGGCCCTTGTCCTGGGCGCGGCCTGGGGGCGGGAACTCCCGGGCCTCGTCGTGGGGCTCATCGCGCTCTGCCTCGTCGCCGCGGTCCTCTCGGCGGTCCACCACGCCGAGGTGATCGCCCACCGCGTCGGGGAACCCTTCGGCTCGCTCGTCCTCGCCGTGGCCGTCACCGTCATCGAAGTCGGCCTCATCGTCACCCTGATGGCGGGGGGCGGGGAGAAGACGTCGGCCTACGCCCGCGACACCGTCTTCGCCGCCGTCATGATCACCTGCAACGGCATCGTCGGGCTCTCCCTCCTCGTCGGCGCGCTCCGCAACCGGGTGGCGGTCTTCAACGCCGAGGGCTCCGGCGGCGCGCTCGCCACCGTCTGTACCCTCGCCACGCTGACACTGGTCCTCCCCACCTTCACCACGAGCCACTCCGGACCCGAGTTCTCCGGCGTCCAGCTCGCCTTCGCCGCCGTCGCCTCCCTCCTCCTCTACGGGGTCTTCGTCGGCGTCCAGACGGTCCGGCACCGCGACTACTTCCTCCCCGTGCCGCGCCCCGGCCAGGAGTCGGCGGACGAGCACGCCGACCCGCCGGGCAACCGCGAGACCTGGACCAGCGTCGCCCTGCTCCTCCTCGCCCTCGTCGCCGTCGTCGGCAACGCCAAGCTCATCTCGCCCACCATCGAGGACGGCGTGGAGTCGGCCGGCCTGCCCAACGCGGTCGTCGGCGTCGTCATCGCCCTGATGGTCCTGCTCCCCGAGACCCTCGCCGCCGTCCGCGCGGCCCGCCGGGACAGGATGCAGACCAGCCTCAACCTCGCCTACGGCTCCGCGATCGCCAGCATCGGCCTGACGATCCCGTCGATCGCGCTCGCCTCGATCTGGCTGTCCGGACCCCTGGTGCTCGGTCTGGGCCCCCTCCATCTGGTCCTCCTCGCCCTCACCGGCGTGGTGAGCGCCCTGACCGTGGTGCCCGGACGGGCCACCCTCCTCCAGGGCGGCGTCCACCTCGCGATCTTCGCCGCCTTCGTCTTCATGTCGTTCAGCCCCTGAGGGCCGTCGCGGCTCAGTCCCCGACGACCACGACCCGCAGCGCCGGTGAGCGCAGGATGTCCTTCTCGCAGAACCGGGAGGTCACCCAGCGCTCACCGGCGTACAGCCGCGTCTGGTCGCCGGAGTGCGGCGACGCCGGGTTCGACGACTGGGAGTACGACAGCAGGGTGTGGGCCACCGGGCAGCGGCTTCCGTCCCAGCCCACCGCCTGCACGTGGCTGGTCCCGTGCGCGACCTCCGTGTAGCCGCCGCCGGCCGCGTCCCACACGGGCTCGATCTTGTTCCAGACGCCCAGCGACTCGGTCCCGCCGCCGACCGGTATCCGCTCCCCGTTCCGCGTCACGGACTGGTGGGCCCCGAGCGGCGCGTCCAGCGGGATGCCGGCCGCCCGCAGCTCCGCCACCGCGTCCGCGAGCGCCTTCGCGAAGCCCGGCGCGGCCGTGTTCAGGGCACGGGGGGTACGGACCGGGTCGGCCGCCGAGAACGGCACCAGCCACTGCTGCGCCGCCGGCACCGCCCGGAGGAACTTCCGCCAGAACCGGTCGAAGAGCAGCGCGCCCCGGCTGTCCGTGTCCATCGTCCGGTCCCAGGCCGCGAGCGCCCGGCACGCCCCGGGATCGCCCGGCAGCGCCGCCGGACAGGCCCGCGCCACGTCGGCCGCCGTCAGGTCACCGGCCGGGACCCGGTTGGCGAACTGCTGCCGCCGGAGGTCGGCCACCGTGAGCCGCCCCCGGTCCGCCATCGCCGCCACGTCCTCGATCCCGCCCCGGGTGCGCAGCGAGCGCTGCGTCGCGACCGTCCCGAAGATCCGCTCGTAACCGGTCAGCGGCCGGTCGGCGTTGGTCAGCCAGGCGCTGTCGTTGGAGTTCTCCGCGTACGGCGCGTCCCGGAGCACCGGCATCCGTGACGGACCGAAGACACCGGGCTGCACCGCGTCGGGGTCGGAGCCGAGCGCGCAGTCCGACCGGGACCCGTCCAGGACCGCGACGCCCGAGGCCGGGTAGGTGGCCAGGCCGAGCGGGGTGGAGCAGCGCCGCGCCAGCTCGTCGGTGATCCGGGGGAGCACCTGGGACTGGCTGAAGAAGGAGTGCCCCTGCGCGTCCGCCGCGACCGTGTTCACCCAGGGCAGCCCCTGGGTGCGCCGCAGGGTGTCGGCGACGTCCCGGGTGGAGCGGGCCCTCCCGAAGCCCAGCGCGGTGTCGGTGCCGCGCAGGTTGGCCGCGTTGGGGTCGTTGAGCGCGTACGCCGAGGCCGTGGTCCAGGGGAGCGGGAGCTGGGCGCCGAGACCGCCGACGACGGGGCCGTACCGGGTCCACCACTGGGTACGGGTGGCGGGCGCGCCGTCCTTGACCGCCACGGTCACCGGGCGCGGGACCATCCGTTCCGGCACGCCGTCCACCAGGTAGGACGTCGGGTCGCCGGGCACGAGCTCCAGTTGGTGCAGGTTGAACGGCACGCCGGTGGCGACGGTGTGACTCCAGGCGACCCGGTCGTTGAAGCCTATGCTGACGGCCGGGATGCCGACGAGCGAGGCGCCCGAGACGTTCAGCTCGCCCGGGATGGTCTGCTGCGACTGCCAGAAGCGGCGGCCGCCCTGCCAGGGGTAGTGCGGGTTCCCCAGGAGCAGTCCGCGCCCGTTCGCCGTCGTGGCTCCCGAGAAGGCCACGGCGTTGGAGCCCATGGTGGCGTTCCCGGTGTCGAACAGCTCCCGGGCCGCCTCGGCGGCCCGGCCGGGGTCGGGGACGTCACGGGAGGCGCCCGCGGGCGGCCGGACGTCGGTGATGCCGTCGACGGCCCGGCCCTGACCGGCGAGCACGGAGACGGCGAACCCGCGCCGGGCCACGTCGAGCGGGGTCACCGGCCGGACCCAGTCGGCCCGCGCGCAGGCCGGGTCCGTGATCCGGTTCTTCCGCAGCCAGGCGTTGTAACCGGCCGCCCAGCCGCGCATGAGCTCCTCGGCGTCACGGCTCGGACCGGCCGGCTCGGGGGTCCGGAGCAGCCGCTCGACGGTCCCGGCGTCCTTCACCCCGCGGAAGTACAGGTCGCTGGAGAGGTTCGTGGTCGCGGAGGAGAGCGAACCGTCCGGGGCGGCGTCCGGGCCGAAGTACCGGGAACGCTCGCCGTTCACCGTCAGGAAGCCGTCCGCGAGCGTGCAGACCTGGTCGGCGGCCTGGGCCCAGCCCGTGCCGAAGCCGAGGTCCGCGTAGTCCTTCGCCACGATGTGCGGAATGCCGTACTCGGTGTACCGGACGACGGCCGAGAACCCCCGGTCGGACGGGTGCCGGTCCCGGTCCCCGGGACCGGCGACGGCGGCGGCGGGCAGCGAGGCGGTGACGACGGCCAGGGCCGCGCCGGCGAGCGCCAGGCGCTTCAGGCGGGTACGGAGGAGCAAGGTGCCTCCCGGCAGAGGGCGGAGCACTGCGGACCGGACCATGCACGCAGCCGGCCACCCCCTTGTCAACACCCCGCGCGCGGCCGACCGCCGCCCGCCGCGCGGTACTTGACCTCCCGTCCGGCGCGCACCGAGGATCACGCCATGGAACGACTTCCCGGCCGCACCGTCGACGGCCTCCTGCGCGCGAGCGCCCGGCGCGTCCCCGACCGGACCGCCCTCCGGTACGCCGACCGGAGCTGGACGTACGCGGAGCTGGACGCGGCCGTCTCCACCGCCGCCGCCTTCCTGCGGGAACCCCACCACGGCATCGGGCTGCCGGAACACGCCCGGGTCGCCACCTACGGCCACAACTCGGACGCCTACCTCGTCGCGTTCCTGGCGTGCGCCCGGGCCGGCCTGGTCCACGTGCCGGTCAACCACCACCTGACCGGCGACGACCTCGCGTACGTCCTGGAGCAGTCGGACAGCTCGCTCGTCCTCGCCGACCCCGCCCTCGCGGACCGGATCCCGGACGGCTTCCCCGTCAGGGCGCTGCGGGACGCGCCCGGTTCGCTGCTCGACGCGCTCGCCGAACCGGAGCCGTACGACACCGACCGGGACCCCCGCGACCTCGTCCAGCTGCTCTACACCTCGGGCACCACCGCCCTGCCCAAGGGCGCGATGATGACCCACCTCGCCCTGGCCCACGCGTACGCGAGCGCCGTCGAGGCCCTCGACCTGCACGAGGACGACCGGCCCGTGCACGCCCTGCCGCTCTACCACTCGGCGCAGACGCACGTCTTCCTGCTGCCCTACCTCGCCGTCGGCGCCGAGAACGTCCTCGTGGACGGCCCCGACCCCGCCGTCCTGTTCGACCTGATCGAGACGGGCCGCGCCGACAGCCTGTTCGCCCCGCCGACGGTCTGGATCGGCCTCGCCAACCATCCGGAGTTCGCCGCCCGCGACCTCTCCGCGCTCCGCAAGGCGTACTACGGGGCCTCGATCATGCCCGTGCCCGTCCTGGAGGGGCTGCGCGCCCGGCTGCCGGGGCTGCGGTTCTACAACTGCTTCGGCCAGTCCGAGATCGGCCCGCTCGCCACCGTCCTCGGCCCCGACGAGCACGAGGGCCGGATGGACTCCTGCGGCCGCCCGGTCCGGCACGTCGAGGCACGGATCGTGGACGAGAACGGCGACGACGTCCCCGACGGCACCCCCGGCGAGATCGTCTACCGCTCGGCGCAGCTGTGCGAGGGCTACTGGAACAAGCCCGAGGAGACCGGGGCGGCCTTCAGGAACGGCTGGTTCCACTCGGGCGACCTCGCGGTCCGCGACGCCGAGGGCTACTACACGATCGTCGACCGGGTGAAGGACGTCATCAACTCCGGCGGCGTCCTGGTCGCCTCCCGCCAGGTCGAGGACGCCCTCTACACCCACCCCGGAGTCGCCGAGGCGGCCGTGATCGGCCTCCCCGACGAACGCTGGATCGAGGCGGTCACGGCCGTGGTCGTCCCGCGCGGCGACGTCACCGAGGCCGAACTCCTCGCCCACGCGCGCGAGAAGCTCCCCTCCTTCAAGGCCCCCAAACGCGTCCACTTCCTCCCCGAACTGCCCCGCAACGCGAGCGGCAAGATCCTCAAGCGCGAACTGAGGGACCGTTTCGCGCGGCCCGGCGCGCACTGATCACGAGCGGCGCCGGCGACCGGGTCCCGGCCGCCGGCGAATCCCCCCCCGTACGGGTCTTCCGTGTCCGGGTGCGAGTGGTCGAGGTACGGGAAATCCCGGTGGGATTGATCTTGCTGGGCTTCCCCTGCCGGTCGCCGCGCCGATCACCGACCCGAGGCCGATCACCACGGAGTCGAACGCGCCGAGGTGCCGCTTCGGTTCTCCCGGTCCGGCCGGTGGGGCCGACGTGTTCATGTCCTGCCTTCTCGACAACGCGTGCCGGTATCGGCGCACGGTGTCCGGGCCCGGCATCGGGCAGGTGAACGAAGTCGCCGTGCGTGACAGCGATCACGGTGCGCCACTCGCGGAAACGGTCATTCTTGAGAGTGGTCGTCGGTGCCGGCCGTCACGCTCAGTTCACGCTCGGGCTGCGGCGCTCGACGAGGACGACGTCGCGCCATGCGCCGTGGTGGCGGCCGATGCGTTCGCGGGTACCGATGACGCGGAATCCGGCGCGCTGGTGCAGGGCGAGGCTGGCGGTGTTCTCCGGGAAGATGCCGGACTGCACCGTCCAGATGCCGGCGGCGTCGGTGGAGGCGAGCAGCGCCTCCAGCAGCGCGAGGCCGGTCCCTCGGCCGCGGGCGTCGGGGTGGACGTAGACGGAGTGCTCGACGACGCCGGCGTACGCGCACCGGTCGGAGACCGGCACCACGGCGGCCCAGCCCAGCACCCGGTCGCCGTCGAGGGCGACCAGGCGGTGGTCGGGCAGCTTGGCGGCATCGAACGCCTGCCAGGTCGGGGCGGTGGTCTCGAAGGTGGCGTTGCCCTCGTTGATGCCCAGCCGGTAGATCGCCAGGACCTGCTCGGCGTGCTCCGGCCGCAGTGGTGCGATGCGCACGCCGGTCTCGGTGGCCGTCACGCCGCGGGCTCGATGCCGAGTTCGGCGAGCAGGCCGCGGATGCGTCGCTCGATCTCGTCGCGGATCGGCCGGACGGCCGTGACGCCCTGTCCGGCCGGATCGTCGAGCTGCCAGTCCAGGTACCGCTTGCCGGGGAAGTAGGGGCAGGCGTCGCCGCAGCCCATGGTGATCACGACGTCGGATGCCTGCACCGCCTCGGTGGTGAGGATTTTCGGGGCCTCGGCCGAGATGTCGATGCCCGACTCCCGCATCGCCTCGACCACGGCCGGGTTCACCGTGCTCGCGGGGGCGGACCCGGCGGATCGGACCTGGACCCGGTCCGCGCCGAGGTGGGTGAGGAAGGCGGCGGCCATCTGGGAGCGGCCTGCGTTGTGGACGCACACGAACAGCACGGACGGCTTGGTCTCAGACACGGGCGGAACCTTCCGGAGAGACGACCGGCCCGGCCGCCGGGACGGTCTGGGGGAAGAAGCGTCGGGCGGCGAGGGCGACGTAGACGAGGCCGATGAGGACGGGGACCTCGATGAGGGGGCCGACGACTCCGGCCAGGGCCTGGCCCGAGGTGGCGCCGAAGGTGGCGATGGCGACGGCGATGGCCAGCTCGAAGTTGTTGCCCGCGGCCGTGAACGCCAGCGTGGTGGCCTTCGGGTAGTCCAGTCCGACCGCGCGTCCGACGGCCATGGAACCGGCCCACATGAGGGCGAAGTACACCAGCAGCGGCAGCGCGATCCGGGCGACGTCGAGCGGCTGGGAGGTGATGGCGTCGCCCTGAAGGGCGAACAGCACCACGATCGTGAACAGCAGTCCGTACAGGGCGAACGGGCCGATGCGGGGAATCAGCTTCGTCTCGTACCAGGTGCGGCCCTTGGCCTTCTCGCCCAGGCGGCGGGTGAGGAACCCGGCCAGCAGCGGGACGCCGAGGAAGATCAGAACGCTGCGGGCGATCTCCCAGACGGACACGGTGAGCGCGGTCTGCTCCAGGCCGAGCCGGCCGGGGAGCACGGAGAGGTAGAACCAGCCGAGCCCGGCGAACGCGAGGACCTGGAAGACGGAGTTCAACGCGACCAGGACGGCGGCGGCCTCGCGGTCGCCGCGGGCGAGGTCGTTCCAGATGATGACCATCGCGATGCAGCGGGCGAGGCCGACGACGATCAGGCCCGTGCGGTACTCGGGCAGGTCCGGCAGGAAGATCCACGCCAGGGCGAACATCAGGGCCGGGCCGAGAAGCCAGTTCAGCACCAGGGACGGGATCAGCAGGCGCTGGTCGCGGGTGACGGTCCCCAGGCGGTCGTAGCGGACCTTGGCGAGTACCGGGTACATCATCACGAGCAGGCCGAGCGCGATCGGCAGCGAGACGCCGGTGACGGTGACCTTCGCGAGGGCGTTCCCGAGGCCGGGTACGAGGCGGCCCAGGCCGAGACCGGCCGCCATCGCGATCAGAATCCACACGGCGAGGAAGCGGTCCAGGAACGACAGCCGCCCGGCGACCGGCCCCGCGGCCGCGGCTTGCGCCCTCATGACGCTGCTCCGGCCGCCGGCGCGGTCCCGGCCGTGATCTGTCCGGCGGGCCGGGTGAGAATCGCCGCGAGACGGTCGGTCATCTGCGGCAGCAGCCGGTAGTACACCCACGTCCCGCGCCGCTCGGAGTCGATGAGACCGGCCTGCTTCAGCAGTTTGAGGTGGTGGGAGATCGTCGGCTGGGACACTTCGAAGGCCGGGGTGAGGTCGCAGACGCAGACCTCCCCGCCCGCACGGGAGGCGATCATCGACAGCAGACGCAGCCGGACCGGGTCACCCAGGGCCTTGAACACCTTCGCCAGCGTCTCGGCCTGGTCCTCGTCCAGCGGGGCGGTCAGCAGGGCGGGGCAGCAGCCTTCGACGCCGTCCTGCCCGAGCGGCGCGAGCTCTTGTTTCGACATGCTTCTATGTTGACGTTTTTCGATTCATGACGCAAGGTTGTATCGACAGGCATCGATACAACCGATCCGGGGAGACCGTCATGTCCCGCGTCCAGCTCGCGCTCAACGTCGCCGACCTCGAAGCGTCAGTGACCTTCTACTCCAAGCTCTTCGGCGTCGAACCCGCCAAGCGTCGCCCCGGCTACGCCAATTTCGTGATCGCGGCCCCGCCGCTCAAGCTCGTCCTCATCGAGGGCGAGCCGGGCCGGGAAACCCGGCTGGACCACCTCGGCGTCGAGGTGGAGACCACCGACGAGGTCACCGCCGCCACCGACCGCCTCAAGGAGGCGGGACTCGCCACGTTCGAGGAGAACGACACCTCCTGCTGCTACGCCCTCCAGGACAAGGTCTGGGTGCACGGCCCCGGCAAGGAACCGTGGGAGGTCTACGTCGTCAAGGCCGACGCCGACCGGCTCGGCAAGAGCCCCGCACCCGCCGGCGGGGACGCCTGCTGCTCCGGCCAGGAGCCGAGCACCGAGGCCGTCCCGGTGGCTTCGGGCTGCGCCTGCGGCAGCTGAGCGCCGCCGCTCACCCTTCTTCCGGCTCGTCTTCCCGCGCGGCTTCCGGGTCGCGCAGGGGGCGCGGCCCCTGGCCGGGGCTTGAACAGGTAGCGGCCCGGGAAGTCGATGTGCCGGTCCTTGAGCGGGGAGGCGGGCGGCGTCCTCGTCCTTGATGTCGTGGTCCCCGGCGCGCAGCTGTGCGACGGCGGCGTCGAGGCAGCGGGTGTTCCACAGGACGACGGCGTCGTCGACCGCCTGCGCCTCCAGTCGGCGCACCACCGCCGTCGGCAAGGCCGTGCGCCGCGCCTGCGGCGCACGCTCGATCGTCTGCGGGATTTCCGCTACGCCGATCACTCGTACCCGGTGTCCCCCCGGGCGGGGGACCGGCGGAGGGGCCGGGGCGGGGTTTGGAAAGATCCGGCCGGTTTTGGCAGGCTGGCACGGTGGACGAGGTGCGCGAACTGCACCGGCGTTTCCACCGGCCCGCGACTCCGGACGACGGCCCGCACACCTCCTGATCACCCCCGGCGGCCCGCGCGGGGCCGCCGGGGAGGGGCGCGCGAGCCCGCCGGGGAGGGACGCGCGAGCCCGCCGCACCGCCGTCCGGGCGGTCCGCGCCGTCCCGCCCGGACCCAGGATTCCGGGACCCGGCCCGTCAGGCGGAACGCGCCCGGCCGGTGGAGTCGAGCACCGAGGCCAGGAAGCGGCGCACGGTCTCCAGCTCCTCCGGTTCGAAGTCCGCCGCGGCCGTCACCACCTCTCCGATGACCGGCCCGAAGAAGGCCCACCCCAGCTCCACGGCCTTCTCCTCCACCCGGAGGAGGACGCGCCGCCGGTCCGTCGTGTCCCGGTCGCGCCGCACGAGTCCGAGCCGTTCCAGCCGGTCCACCAGGGCGGTGGTCCCGGCGGAGTTCAGCCGCAGCCGCTCGCCGAGCCACCCGGGCGTGGCCCGGACGCCGTCCCGCGCCGCGTCCAGCAGATGGATCAGCGCCCGCACGTCGGTGGGGTGCAGCCCCTCGCGCGCGGCGAACTCGGCGCCCAGCAGGTCGAACTCCACGGTGACCGCCCGCAGCAGGTGCACCAGCCGCATCGCCGGATTTCCGTCGTCCATCCGCGCTCCTCCGTATCCCTCGCCTAATATCTCGCTGAACGAGATTATCGCCCGGCGAGAGGAATGCCCATGTCCCCGTCCGCCTTCGACCTCGCCTACGGCGACCTCCGCGCCCGCTGGCCCGGGACCACCGAGGAACGGGACGTCGCCACCCCGTACGGGCCCACCCGGGTCCACAGCCACGGCCCGGCGGACGCTCCTCCGCTGGTGCTGCTGCCCGGCGGCTCCGCCACCGGACTGGTCTGGTTCGCCAACGCGCGCGCCCTGGGCGAGCGGTACCGGATACACGCGGTCGACCTCCTGGGCGACGCCGGGCGCACCGAGCGCCGGGGCCGGCCCCTGAAGGGCGCCGACGACCTGACGGCCTGGCTCGACGCGCTCCTGGACGGACTCGCCCTCTCCCGCACCCACCTGTGCGGCCACTCGTACGGCGCCTGGCTCGCCACCCGGTACGCGCTGCGCGCCCCGGAGCGGGTCGACCGCCTCGCCCTCGTCGACCCCACCCAGGTCTTCGCCGGCTTCCGCCCCGGCTACCTGCTGCGCGCGCTGCCCCACCTGGTCCGTCCGAACGAGGCCCGCGCCCGCGCCTTCCTGGCCTGGGAGACGGCGGGCACCCGTCCGGACGGGGCCTGGCAGCGCCTCTACGCGCTGGCCGCCACCGTCCCCGGCCGCAAACTCGTCGCCGGAGGCCGGCCCCGGGCCGCCGACCTGGGCATGCCGGTCCTGGTCGTGCTGGCGGAACGCAGCCGCGCCCACGACGCCGCCGCGGTCGCCGACCGGGTCCGCCGCGCGCTCCCGCGGGCCGAGGTGGCCCTGCTCCCCGGGGCCACCCACCACTCCCTGCCGCTCACCGAACCGGAGGCGCTCGACGAACGGCTGATCGCCTTCCTGGGCTGACGGCGCGGGCCGTCACGGCCGCGCGGGCTCCCCCGGCCCCCGGGGAAGCCCCCGGCCCGGCTCCCGCAGGTCCACGGTCCTCCTGATCTTGCCCACCGACCGCTCCAGCGTCCCGGGATCGACCACCTCGACCTCCACCGAGACCCCGATCCCCTCCTTGACCGCCGCCGCGACGGTCCGGGCCGCCTCCGCCCGCTCCCCGCCCGTCGCGTCCGCCCGGGCCTCGACCCGTACGGTCAGGGCGTCGAGCCTGCCCTCCCGGGTCAGTCGGAGCTGGAAGTGCGGGGCCACGGCCGGGACGCGGAGCACGATCTCCTCGATCTGGGTGGGGAAGAGGTTCACCCCGCGCAGGACGATCATGTCGTCGCTCCGCCCGGTGACCTTCTCCATCCGCCGGAACGCCCGCGCGGTCCCCGGCAGCAGCCGGGTCAGGTCCCGGGTCCGGTAGCGGACCACCGGCATGGCCTCCTTGGTGAGCGAGGTGAAGACCAGTTCCCCCTCCTCCCCGTCCGGCAGCACCCCGCCCGTGAAGGGGTCCACGACCTCCGGGTAGAAATGGTCCTCCCAGATGTGCAGGCCGTCCTTGGTCTCCACGCACTCCTGGGCCACGCCCGGACCCATGACCTCCGACAGGCCGTAGATGTCGACCGCGTCGATCGCGAACCGCTCCTCGATCTCCCCGCGCATCTCCTCCGTCCACGGCTCCGCCCCGAAGACGCCCACCTTCAGGGAGGTCGACCGGGGGTCCACGCCCTGCCGCTCGAACTCGTCGAGGAGCGTCAGCATGTACGAGGGGGTCACCATGATTACCTCGGGCCGGAGGTCCTGGATGAGCCGCACCTGCCGGGAGGTCATGCCGCCCGAGGCGGGGATCACCGTGCAGCCGAGGCGTTCCGCGCCGTAGTGGGCGCCGAGCCCGCCGGTGAACAGGCCGTACCCGTAGGCCACGTGCACCTTGTACCCGGGGCGCACCCCGGCGGCGCGCAGGGAGCGGGCCACCACGTCCGCCCAGACGTCCAGGTCGCCGTCGGTGTAACCGACGACGGTGGGGAGGCCGGTGGTGCCGCTGGAGGCGTGGATGCGCCGGATCCTCGACTCCTCCACGGCGAACATGCCGAAGGGGTAGTGGTCGCGCAGGTCCGACTTGGCGGTGAAGGGGAAGCGGGCGAGGTCCGCGAGCGTACGGCAGTCGTCCGGGGTGACCCCGGCCGCCTCGAAGGAGCGGCGGTAGAACTCCACGTTCCCGTACGCGTGGCGCAGGGTCGCGCGCAGCCGCTCCAGCTGGAGGACCGCCAGCTCCTCGCGCCCGAGCCGTTCGCCGCCGTCCAGCAGTTCCTCCGCCATGCGCCGCTCCTCCGCACTCCTCGTCCGGCCTACCGATCATTCGGTAGCTCCGCTCCGGGTCAGTAAAACCGGAGGGGCGGGGGGCTTGGCAAGGGGTCGCGCCGGAGGGACCGGGACCCGCCCGCCGCCCGGCCCCGTTTCAAATCGGTTGCCGCGCGCCCCCGGGAGTGTTGGAGTGGCCGCCATGGAACCCCGGCGACTCCGCGACCTGTACGACCTCCGGATGCGCCGCGAGGCCCGTCCCGACGGGCCCGGCTGCCGCGTCGAGCGCGTCGGGGACGTCGTCCGCCAGACCGGCCCCGCCCACGCGTGGAACGGCGTCCTCTGGTCCGGCCTCGACGCCTCCGCCGCCGACGCCGCCGTCACCGCGCAGATCGACCACTACCGGGCCGCCGGTCTGTCCTTCGAGTGGAAGCTGTACGCGCACGACACCCCCGCCGACCTCGGCGGCCGGCTCCGCGCGGCGGGCTTCACCGCCGGGGCCGCCGAGACCCTGATGGTCGCCGAGGCCGCCGCCCTGCCCCGGGAGGTCCCCCTGCCCGAGGGCGTGGAACTCCGCGCCGTCACCGAGGAGACGGGGGTGCGCCAGGTGGTCGAGGTCCACGAGCGCGCCTTCGGCGCCGACAGCGCCGACCTCGGCCGCCGGCTCCTGGACCGGCTCGCGGCCGATCCCGGTACCGTCCCCGCCGTCGTCGCCCTCGCGGACGGCGAACCGGTCGGCGCGGCCCGCCTCGAACTCTTCCCCGGCACCGACTTCGCCGGCCTCTGGGGCGGCGGCATCGTCGAGGAGTGGCGCGGGCGGGGCCTCTACCGCGCCCTCGTCTCCCACCGCGCCCGCGTCGCCGCCGCCCACGGTCACCGCTACGTCCAGGTCGACGCGGCGGACACCAGCCGCCCGATCCTGCGGCGCCTCGGTTTCCTGCCGCTGACCACCACGACGCCGTACACGTACGAGATCTGAGCGCCGGGCGACCGGCCCGCCCCTGGGCTCCCGCGCCGGGCGACCGGCCCGCCCCCGGGCTCCCGCGCCGGGCGGCCCGTCCCGCTCCTCAGGCGCTCCAGTGGGCGGGGCGCTCGAAGCCCTCCGGGAGGCGGGTGGCGGCGTCGCCCCGGGCCGCGTTCAGCTGGGGCTGGGTGAGGAAGAGGGCGCCCGTGAGGTCCGCGCCCGACAGGTCGGCGTCCCGCAGGTCGGCGCCGATCAGATCGGCGAGCGACAGGTCCGCCCCCGTCAGGTCGGCGGCGATGAGCAGCGCCCCGCGCAGGTCCGCGCCCCGCAGCTTCGCCCCGCGCAGCCGCTTGCCGATCAGGTCCGCCCCGCGCCGGCTCTTCGGCCGGCCGCCGGCCGTGGCGCGGACCAGCTCGCTCGTCCTGAGCAGCAGCGGATTCACCTCGGCCCGTACGGCGTTCACGTCCAGCTCCTCCAGCGCGTCCGGCGTCCCCTGCGCGAGCGCCTCCACCCGGGCGAGCGCCGCCCGCGCCTCCGCGTGGACGGGCCGGGCGGCGCGCAGCGCCAGGGCCTCGGTGAGATAGCGCAGCAGCTCGTGGAGCCCGCGCACCACCGGGAACACCCCGTACATCTGGCGGGCCGTCTCCGGGGCCTCCCGCCAGGACACGCCACCGAAGGTCACCAGGGACACCCGCTGACCCGCGCCGAAGCAGTCGTACACCGTACAGCCCTGGAAACCGCTCGGCCGCAGCCGGGCGTGGATGCCGCAGCGGAAGTCCTCCCGCAGGTTCCGGCAGGGCTCGCCGGAGGACTTGTCCACGGCGAAGTCCGCCGATCTGGCGAAGGGCAGTGCCACGCAGCACAGTCCGAAGCAGTTCGCGCAGTCGCCGCGCAGCGCGGATTCCTGGATGTCGGGCACGGTGGAACGGTTCCTTCGCGGTTCGGAGGCGGTTCGCGGACGGGCTCCCGGACGGTCCGGGCGTTCCGTACGCGGGCCGCCACCGTATCGCGCCCGGTTCCGTGCCCCCGGCGGAATTCTTCGCCGGGATCACGTGCCCGGCCGGCGGGCCCTACCCGTGGGCGGACGAACCGGGCGCCTCCGTCCGCGCGGCCGCCGCCTCGTGCTCGGCCATCCTCTGGAACTCGCCCAGGTCGTAGTTGGCCAGTGTCGAGTCCAGGTTCGTCAGGGCGCCCAGGTGCTCGACGAAGCCCTTCGGCTCGTACTCGATCTGGAGCGTCACCCGGCTCTCCGTGTCGCTGAGCCGGTGGAAGGTGACCACGCCCGCGTGGTGGACCCCCTCGGTGGTCCGCCAGGCGATGCGCTCCTCCGGGACCACCTCGGTCAGCTCGGCCACGAAGTCCTTGTCGGCGCCCGGCAGGGCCACCTTCCAGGCGAACGTCGTCGCGTCGACGCGGTCGACCCGCTCGACGTGGCTGAGGAAGGAGGGCCAGCGTTCGACGTTCGCCCAGAGGGACCAGCTCACCGCCACGGGTGCCTTGATGTCGACCGCTTCGAGCAATGAGGACGCCATGGGTGTCTTCTCCTTCGGTGTGCGACGGCACGGGTCCCTCCGTCCGTACCCCCGGAACCGTTTTCCACCGCCCCGGACCGGCCCCCGATCGCAGCCGCCGGCCGGTGTCCCGGACGGCCGCCGGCCGGCCCCGCCCGGCGCGTAGCGCCACGCCCGCGGGCACGTACCATGGCCGTATGTCCTTCCTCCGCCGCCGCAGCGCCGCCACACCCGCGGGCCCGGACTTCGACGTCCTGGCCATGGACCCGGGGGACTGGCCCGGCAATCTCGGCGCCGGTCTGCTGCCCGCGCCCGACGGCTCCTGCCAGGGAGTGTTCCTCCGGTACGACCTGTTCGGCGGCCGCGGCCCCGCGATGATCATCGGCAACCTGCCGGAGGGCTCCCCGGCGCGCGAGCTCGCGGAGGGCCAGATCCCCTTCGAGGTGGCGCAGCTCCTCGCCGCCCTGGAGAACGACGAGCCGGTCGAGGTGGTGGAGACCGAGGACGTCCCGGTCATGCAGGGCGACAACCTCCTCATCGTGCGCCGCCTCAAGCTCTCCGAGAGCCGCATCTCCTGCGTCCAGTTCGACCGCAGCGACAACGTCCTGGTGACGATCGCCAGTTGGGACCGGCCGATCACCGACGACCTGTACGCGCTGCTCAAGCCGCTGCCCGCCGAACTCTTCCAGCAGGGCTGACCGGGGGAGCGGGGCCGATGAGCGCGCGCGTCGACAGCTGGATCTGGGCGGTCCGCCTGACCAAGACCCGCTCCCAGGCCGCGGCGGCCTGCCGGGCCGGGCACGTCAAGGTCAACGGCGAACGGGTCAAGCCCGCCCAGCCGGTGAAGCCCGGTGACGAGGTCCGGCTCTTCCACGGCGGCCGGGAGCGGATCGTCGAGGTCAAGGTGCTGCACACCAAGCGGATCGGCCCGCCGGTCGCGGCCGAGGCGTACGTCGACAACAGCCCGCCCCCGCCGCCGCGCGAGCACGTCGCGATCGCCGCCGTCCGCGACCGGGGCGCGGGCCGCCCCACCAAGCGCGAGCGCCGCGAACTCGACGAACTGCGCGGCCGCAGGCCCTGAGACGCCACCGGCCCCGCCCCGCCGGGCGGGAACCGGGAGTCTTCACGGGGAGGGCCCCGGGAGAGATCCCGGGGCCCTCCCCGTCCGTCAGCGGGGCACGGGACCGAGCAGCTCCGCCACCCGCGCGGCCGAGGTGCCCAGCCCCTTCGGGCCGTTCCGCAGCAGCGTCGTCCCGGCGCCCGAACGCACGTCCTCGGCCCGGTAACGCCGCACTCGCCGGTGCCAGTTGAGGATGCCCGCGAGCCAGTCCTCCAGCTCCCGCAGATACGCCTCGAAGGCCGCCCTGCCCTCCTCGCCGAGTCCGAAGTCCTCGTAGAGCAGCGGCACCTCGTGCTTCTTGACGTGCTCGTACTGGCGCAGCCGGCCCCGCATCAGGTCGTCCACCATGGCGACCGCCGTCGGGTAGTCGCAGTCGAAGAACTTCTGGAGCACCAGGACGCCGTTGTGCACCTCCCCCTCGACCTCGATCTCCTTCTGGTAGGAGAAGAGGTCGTTGAGGAGCGTCGCGTAGTCCATCACCGACCGTTCCAGGGCGCGCACCGTGCCCGTCCGGTAGAGCGCGGGCGGCAGCGCGTCGGTGTGCCGCAGCCGGCAGAGCAGGGTGGTCAGCTCCGAACCGAAGGTGGAGCGCCGCATCTCGATGTAGTCGACCGGGTCGGGCACCCGGTGCTGCGCCTGGTTGTGCAGCTCCCACAGCCAGCTGTCCAGCATGACGTCGAGCGCGTACCGCAGCTGTCCGCGCGCCTCCGGCGTCATCGGGCCGGCCGTCCGCGCCCAGAGGTCGGCCAGCGAGCGCTCCATCGGGTTGACGGCGAGCGCCGCCCCCAGGGCCGGGTCCTCCAGCGGCAGGCACGCCTTGAACCGCTCGGTCTGCTCCTTCGCGCCGGCCAGGTCGCGCGGTCGGCCGAAGACCATCGGGTAGTAGTCGTCCCCGTACGTCCCCCAGGTGAGCCACTCGGAGCTGAGCTCCAGCTCCTCCGGGGTGGCGTCGGGGTCGAGCCCCGCCGCGCAGAGCGCCAGGTCGAAGCCGTCCATCAGCGGGCGGTCCCAGATGTCGTCCAGGAGCCCCATCCGCTCGGCCCAGTCCTCCGAGCGCCGCTTCGCCTCCCGGTGGTGCGGGCTGAGGGTCAACGGGTACGGCAGGTCGAACTCCGGCAGCAGCGAGGGCCCCACGTACGGGGGCGGCACATGGGTGAGGGACCGCAGCCGGGAGGCCGCCGGCCGCCCGAAGAGGTTCCGCACGTCCAGGGCGGAGGTGCCGATGATCCCGTCCAGGTGCGAAGCCCCGCCGACCATGCCGTCGTTCATGTACCGGCTGGAGCGCATGTGCCACTCGTGGCCGCCGGACTGCCAGTCCTGGAGGCCCTTCGTGTACGCGGCGACGGCCGCGCACTCCTCCGGCGAGAGGCCCTTCTCGACGGCGAGCGGCGGCACTTCGGTGAGGGCCGTGTTCTCGAACTGCTGGAGCCGCGAGGTCAGCAGGTCGTTGACGGCGTTCGCCGCCTCCTGCGTCGTACAGCCGAGGAACCGCTCCAGGACCAGGACGCCGTTGCTGTTCTCCCCCTCCTCCTCCACCTCGCGCTGGTACGAGAAGAGGTCGTTGCGCAGGTGCACGGCGTCCGAGAAGGTGTCCCGCAGCACGCACAGCGGCCGGGAGCGCGCCACCCGGTCCGGGACCTCCGCCCCCGCCGCGTACTCGACGAGCCCCGCCGACCAGGGCGCCCCGCCCACCTTGCGGCGCATCTCGATGTACTCGACGGGGTTGGCGACGCGTCCCTCGTTGATGTTGTCGAGTTCCCACAGCGACTCGTACAGCAGGTGCTCCGTCGCCTCCGCGAACCGCGTCCGCCAGCCGCCGGACATCGAGGGCACGGTCCGCAGCCACAGGTCCGCGAGCCCGGCCTCGACCGGATTGGTCGGCTCGGGCAGGGCGGCCGGGTCCGCCGGCATGAACATCGGCAGCCGGTCCAGGTACGCCTTGCCGCCCGCCCGGTCCCGGGTGCGCTTGAAGGTCTCCAGGAAGTGGTCGTCGAAGAAGAAGACCCAGGTGTACCAGTCGGTGACGAGGTTGAGCGCGTCCTCGTCGCAGTCGGGGTGGGTGTAGGCGCAGAGCAGCGCGTAGTCGTGGGCCCGGAGGTCGCGTTCCTCCCAGATCCCCGAGCCCTCCAGCATCCCCCTCTCCCTGGCCCAGTCGCACGTGTGCGTACGGGCGGCCTCGACATGGGGGTTGAGGCGTGCCGGATACGGAACGTAGAAATCCGGCATGACGAAGGGCTGTGGCATGTGCGGGGGTGCCTTCCGGTGCGCGAGGGGTCCGACCGGCCCAGCCTGGCGCCTCGCGCGTACGGCGCGCGCGATCTCCTGAATAGTCGTATGAACGCGGACGGGGTGGGGGCGGACCCGCTGTCCGCCCCCACCCCGCGACTTCCGGCCGCCTTCCCGCTAGATCCGGGAAACCCGCACGTCAGCCGCCTTCACGAAGGCGACCCGGTGGCCGAACTGGATCTCGTAGTACTCCTCCTGGCCCCGGACGACCCGGTGGCCGGAGGTATCGAACGTCGGAGCGAAGAAGTACTCCCCCGGAACGCGGTCGCCCACCACGTACCGCTGACCGGCGAGCAGCTTGTACGGCAGTGGCGAAACCGCCTGCACCGGCACGCCCGCCGGATAGGCCGCGGCCTCCGGATAGGCCCGCCCGTACACCGGCACCTCCGTGAGGCCGGGCCGGGGGGTGAGGACGAGCCCCCGCGCGTTCACCGCCGTCGGCCGGCCGGGCGGATTGTGGAACCACGCCTTCTGCCCGAGGTACCAGACCGCCGTCCAGTCGCCCCGGCGCTCCGCCACCGCGAAGCTCTGCCCCGTCGAGGCGCGCGCCCCCGTGTCGTTGACGCCGGTCGTGGAGTCCCCGCCGCCCGGCCGCAGCCCGACGTCCTTCACCAGGGGCGCCCCGGCGTCCGGCGCGGTGTGCAGCCGCACCGCCCCGCTGCCGTGCGGCGCGCACGCCTCCCCCGCCTTCGCACAGTCCGTGTAGACCGGCCGGTGGGCGTCGTAGTCGGGCCGGACCGTCACCACACCCGCGCGCGGACCCGCGCTCGGGACGACCGGACGGCCGAGCAGCCGGAAGTAGTGCGCCCAGTCCCAGTACGGGCCCGGGTCCGTGTGCATGCCCCGGATCGAGGAGGTCACCGTGCCCGGCACGTTGTCGTGGCCCAGGACGTGCTGCCGGTCCAGCGGGATGCCGTACCGGGCGGCGAGGTACCGCACGAGCCGCGCCGACGACCGGTACATGGCCTCCGTGTACCAGGAGTCCGGCGCGGTCAGGAACCCCTCGTGCTCCAGGCCCACCGACTTGGCGTTCACGAACCAGTTGCCCGCGTGCCAGCCGACGTCCTTGAGCGGCAGGTGCTGCGCGACGTGCCCGTCCGAGGAGCGCAGCGAGTACTGCCACGACACGTACGTCGGGTCCTGCACCAGCCCCAGGGTGACGTCCCACTCGGCCTCGGTGTCGTGGATCACGATGTAGTCGACCGACTGGGAGACGGGCCGGTCCGCCTTGTCGTGGTTGCCGTAGTCGCCGTCGCCGAACTCCTCGTACGGCGCGGGGACCCACTCGCAGGCCACCGTCCGGGGGCACTCCACCGGCCCGTCGGCGGGCGGGCGCAGGCCCAGGGCCCCCACCTGCTCCGTGGCGGGCGCGACGGACGGGTCGGGCCGGAGCGCCACCACCTGCCCGCTGTCCGTCGTCCGCTCCTCCCCGGTCCTGATCACGTCGAACACGTCGTCGGCGTACGTCGTCGCCGTCGCCGAGTCGTCCGCGCCGGAGTACCGCGCCACCGCCCCGTACCAGTCGGCCGGGTCCGCGCTCGCGGGCAGCCCGGCCTCCCGCTGCGCCGCGGCGAGCAGGGCCGCGCCGCCCTCGATGTTGGCGGCCGTCCCGGTGCGCAGCTCCTCGGCCGGGATGCCGGACAGCGCGGACGCCCGCTCCAGGGTCCGCAGCCGCGCGGGCAGCCGGGAGGGGGAGGGCACCGGCGTCTCCGTGCGCGCCGGGCGCGAGGAGTCCCCGCGCGCGTCCTCCGTGCCGTCCGAGTGGTGCGGGGCGGCCCGCGTCAGGGCCGTCGCCGCGTCCGTCAGGTGCATCGGCCCGTACCCGCCGGTCACGCTCGGCGCGCCGGCGTGGCCGTCCCACCGCGACTGGAGGTACGAGACCGCGAGCAGCACGCTCTCGGGGACGCCGTGGCGCGCCGCCGCCCGCGCGAACTGCTCCTGGAGGGTGCCGGCCCGGGGGGCGTCGGCCCCGGCGGGCGGCGCGGCGGACAGCAGGGGAAGCAGCAGGGCGGCGGACGCCAGGGCACCCGCCGCCCTCGGGGCGCGGATCGGTGACGTACGTCTGCGGAACGCGGGACGGAGCAAGGCGGCCTCCAGGGGCGTGGGGTGACGCGGAGACGTGCGGGGCCGGACCCGTACAGGGGTATCGGCTCCCGGACGATCCGTCAATCACGCTCGCCCGCGAGGAAGTTCGCACGTCAGGGTGAGGGTGGAGGCCGGTCGGCGGAGTTTCGCGGAGACGGGCCCCGGGCCTGGGGCCCGTCACTGGAGTGGACCATTGGAGAGGGGACGGAGGGGTGGTGACGGGCGGAGGAACCGGCGCGCCGTGTCCCGGTGTGTCGGCACCGGGACACGGCGCACCGCCCCCGAGGGGGCCGGCCGGACCCGCCCTTCAGCGCGTCCCGACCGCCGCGCGCACGGCCCGCCGTGCCATGGCGCAGTCGTCGTGCAACCGCCTGAGCAGCAGCCGCTGTTCCTCGCCGGGCGCGAGCCTCCCCGAGGGCACCGGCACGGTTCCGGCCGGTGGGGCCTCCTTGATGGTGCGCTGCACCGCCGTCTCGTAGGTACGGATCTCCCGCGTCAGCACGATCATCAGGTTCACCAGGAAGGCGTCCCGGGAGGCCGTGCCCGCCCGCTGGGCGTGCTGACTGATCCGGCGCCGGACCAGGGGCGCGTCACCGAGCACCGCCCACAGGGTCGCCAGGTCGTACCCGGGCAGGTACCAGCCCGCGTGCTCCCAGTCGACGAGGACCGGCCCGGTCGGGGAGAGCAGGATGTTGGAGAGCAGGGCGTCGCCGTGGCAGAACTGCCCCACCTCCTGGCGGCCGCCCGTCTGCGCCAGGCCGTGCAGCAGCGCCTGCAGGTCGTCCCGGTCCCGGTCGGTGAAGAGGCCGAGTTCGTGGTAGCGGGCGATCCGGGTGCCGTAGTCCAGCGGGGCGTCGAAGGTGCCGGCCGGCGGCCGCCAGGCGTTGAGCCGGGTGACCGCGTCGAGCACGGCCCGCACGTCGGCGCGGGGCGGGGCCTCGGCGGGGTGACGCGAAAGGGCCGCCGCGCGTCCGGGCATCCGCTCGATCACCAGCGTGCAGTGCTCCGGGTCCGCGGCGATCAGCCGGGGCACGCGCACCGGCGGACGGTGCCGGACGAAGGTGCGGTAGGAAGCTATTTCGTGCCGGAACCGCTCGACCCAGGCCGGGGAGGGGTCCAGTAAACACTTGGCGACCGCCGTGGTCCGTCCGGTCGTCCCGACGATCAGCACGGAACGGCCGCTGCGCCGCAGCACCTGCACCGGCTTGAAGTCGGGGCAGATGCGGTGGACCGAGGCGATGGCCGTCTTCAGCCGTGCCCCCTGGGGGCCGGACAGGTCGATCCTCCCGCTGACCGGCTGGGTGCCGGTGCCACCGGTCCAGCGCCTCGGCCGGACGGCCTGGGGGGCGGGGACCAGGTACGGCCCGGCACCCGCCGGAACGACACGGGACTGCGGCCGGGGCGGAGCGGACACGGAGGACGATGCTGTGTACATGGGTGACAGATCCCTTCGTGTGCCGACGAGTTGCGTGCGTCGCCCCGCCCGCCCCCGGTCCGCACCCTGGGGAATGAGGTCCGGTCGACGGGACGGGGTGGCGCGTTCCTACCCGACACCCGGGCGCGGGTGGCGGAACATCGGGCGCACCCTGGCGAACCCTGGCGAATAGTCGCCACCCCCATGACAGGGGGTTACTGTCGATTCAGCCGAGAACCTGGGGGCTCAGACGTGACCGGAGAAACCAACACCCGCCTGGCGGACCTGTTCGGCCTGGCCGGCTGGTCCAAGGGCGAACTCGCGAGACTCGTCAACCGGCAGGCGGCGGCCATGGGCCACCCCCAGCTGGCGACCGACACCTCGCGGGTACGGCGGTGGATCGACCGGGGCGAGACCCCGCGCGATCCCGTCCCCCGGGTGCTGGCAGCACTGTTCACCGAGCGACTCGGCCGTGTCGTGACCATCGAGGACCTCGGGTTCGTACGACACGGGAGCGCCGGGAGACGGCAGGACGTCAGGAAGGCGGAGAACCCTGACCAGTTGCCCTGGCCACCCGACCGTACGGCGGCGGTCCTCACCGAATTCACGGGAATGGACCTCATGCTCAACCGACGCGGCCTGGTGGGCGCGGGTGCCGCGCTTGCCGCCGGCTCCGTACTCAGCAACGCCATGCACGACTGGCTGCAGACCGACCCCGCCCGACCGGGTGCGGCTCCGCGTGCCACCGATCCCCTCCACGCCGATCCCGCCGGGTTCGACCGCTACGAGGCAGCTCCCGTCGGGGCGGAGGAGATCGACGCCCTGGAGCACTCGGTGCAGGTCTTCCGCGCCTGGGACGCCTCCCGGGGCGGCGGCCTCCAGCGCAAGGCCGTGGTGGGCCAGCTCAACGAGGTGGGCGGCATGCTCGCCTACCGTCACGCCGACCACCTCCAGCGGCGCCTGTGGGGCGTCGCCGCCAACCTCGCCGTCCTCGCGGGCTGGATGTCCCACGACGTCGGTCTCGAACCCACGGCGCAGAAGTACTTCGTCATCGCGGCCCACGCGGCCCGCGAGAGCGGTGACCGGCCCCGGGCCGGAGAGGCGCTGTCCCGGGCCGCGCGCCAGATGGTGCACCTGGGCCGGCCCGACGAGGCCCTCGACCTGATGAAGCTCGCCAGGACGGGTTCGGGCGAAGGGCTGCTGCCCAGGACCCGGGCCATGTTCCACACCATCGAGGCGTGGGCGCAGGCGTCGATGGGCCGGGGGCAGGCCATGCGCCGCACCCTCGGCGAGGCGGAGGACCTGTTCGTGTCGGACCGGCGCGACGAGGCGACGCCGGACTGGATGCAGAACTTCGACGAGGCCGACCTGCACGGCATGGAGGCCCTCGCCTACCGCACCCTGGCCGAGCACGATCCGGCCGCCGCGATCCCCGCCCAGCGCCACGCCAAGCTGGCGCTCGAACTGCGGAGCAAGGGGCACGAGCGGTCGAAGCTCTTCGACCACATCTCCCTGGCCTCGGCCTGCTTCATCGCCGACGACCCGGAGCAGGCCGACCGGTACGCCCGGCTCGCCCTCACGTCCATGGGGGAGACCTCCTCCCACCGGACCTGGGACCGGCTGCGGGAGATGTACCGGCTCACCGGCCAGTACGCCGACTACGCCAGGACCGACGCCCTGCGCGAGGAGATCGAGACGGCTCTGTCCCGGTCGCCCTCCAACCGCCCGAGGACGGGGCGGGCCTGACCGCCCCCGCCCCGGAAGGGGCGGCGGAGGACGGGGCAGGGGGAGCGGCGGACGGGAAGGACGGAAGAAGGACCGCGGGAGGTCAGGACCGGCGCGTGCGCGCCCGGCCCGCACGGCTTCAGCCGCCGACCCGGACCACCATCACGCGGGCGTCGTCCTCGCGCGACTCCTCGCCGAACTCCTCGACCACCACGCGCACGCCCTCCTGCGCGTCCCGCGCCCCGGTGAGCCGGGGGCCGAGGGCGAGGAGCCGTCGTGTGCCCGTACCGTCGTCCGCGTCGTCGCGGGCCAGTCCGCCGGTGTGCAGGACGAGGAGGTCGCCCGGGAGCAGCAGGGTCTCGGCCTCGTCGTACACGACGCCGCCCGTCGCCCCGAGGAGGACGCCCTCGGGCCGCCGGAGGACGTGCCCCGTCCCGTCGCGGAAGAGCAGCGGGGCGGGGTGGCCGGCCTGCGCCCAGGTCAGGGTCCGGGCGACGGGGTCGTACCGGCAGCACAGCGCGCTGCCGAGCGCGGGCCGCGCGGAGGCGTCGAGGAGCCGGTTGAGGTGGCCCATCAGGGCGGCGGGGCGGATGCCGGCGACGGCCATGCCGCGCAGCGCGCCGAGGAGCATCGCCATCGAGGAGGTCGCGGCGACCCCGTGACCGGTCAGGTCTCCGACGGTCAGCAGGGCGTTCCCGTCCGGCAGGGCCAGCGCGTCGTACCAGTCGCCGCCGAGCAGTCCGGCGCGGGCGGCCGGAAGGTGGTGCGCGGCCACGTCGAGCGGGGCCGGGCCGTCGTGGGCGAAGCGGAGCGAGCCGCGCCACGGCGGGAGGACCGCCTCCTGGAGTTCGACGGCGATCCGGCGCTCGGCGCGTTCGGCGTGGCGGCTGCGCTCCAGGCCGTCCCGGCTCTCTCCGAGCGCCCTTTCGCTGCGCCGCAGTTCGCTGACGTCGCGCAGGACGGCCCACATGGAGGCGGTGCAGCCACCGGCGTCGAGGACGGGCTCACCGGTCATGTGCACGGTGCGCACCCGTCCGTCCGTGCGCACGATCCGGAACTCCCCGTCGATCGGCCTCCCGTCGATCAGACAGTCCGTCACCAGCGTCTGGAGGGCGGCCTGGTCCTCGGGGAGGACCATCGTGGGCATCTCGTCCAGGGACAACGGACCGTTCTCCCGGGTGCGGCCGAAGATCCGGTACAGCTCCTCGGACCAGCTGACCTCGTCGGTGAGCAGGTTCCACTCGGCGCTGCCGACCCGGGAGAGCAGGGAACCGGTGGGCGCCGGGGCCGTCCGGCCGTACGCGGAACCGGGAGCGGTCGTGAAGGCCGTGCCGGGGACGGTCCCGGTGTCGGTCCCGGCTCCTTCCCCGGGTTCCCTCCCGGGGGGGCCCTCCACCGGGACGCCCGCCCGTAACTGCCCCAGCTGGGCTCCCAAGTCGTCCAGTTGGTGCATCGCGAGGTCGCACAGGGCGCGCTGCCACCGCTGTCGGGGGTCGTCCTCGTCCGCCACGGCGTCCCGGCGGACGGCGTCGACCTCGCCGCGCAGGCGGTGGGTCTGCGAGATCAGCGCGTCCACCACGCCCGGCGCCGGCGGCTGGGCGGGGCGGTCCGCGAACAGAGGGGACGGCATGTCGTACTCCGATACAGGCGCGGCGCGGCCGGAGGGGAAGAGGCGGCCCGCGTACGACTGTGGCACAGGCCCGGACGGCTCGTAAGGGATTTGGCAACACTCGATCCGGTGGTGCTCCTGGCATATGCCAAAGGCGCGGCGATTATCGGCCGGAGCGTGGCGGGGCCTGGCGGGGAATGGCTCTTCCGGACGGAAAAGGCCCGGTGGGCGCGGGGGCGGCGGTCGGCGCCGGACGGGTGGGACAAGGCTCGACCCACCTGCGGACGCGTGTGCGAGAGGGGTTCCGGAGGGGACGGCGGGCCCCGCGACCGCGTCCGTCCCCGCCCCGGGGCCACCCTCGTTCCGACCCCGGGGCCACTCCGTTCCGGTTCCGCGACCGCGACCGCGACCGCGACCGCGACCGCGACCGTGACCGTGACCGTGTCCGCCCCGGCCCCCGGGACCCGGCCCGGCCGCCCGGACCGGGGCTGGGAGGATGGTTCGATGCCTCCTTCTCCGAGCTCGGCCCAGGACCCGGTCCCGGCGGCACGGCGACCGTTCCGCACCGATCGGCTGCTGCTGCGGCCCGTCCGCGGCGGTGACCTTCCGGCCGTGACGCGGCTGTGGACCGATCCGGACGTACGGCGCCACCTCGGAGGCCCCGTCACCGGACCCGTCATCCGCATCCGGCAGCGGCGGATCGTCGGGGCGCCCGGCTTCCACGCCGTGGTCCGTCCCGAGGACGGCGTCCTGCTGGGCCTGGTCACGGTGGCGGACGGCGGCCGGGGCGGGGAGACGGAGGTCTCGTACCAGTTCCTGCCCGAGCACTGGGGGCGCGGCTACGCGCGCGAGGCGGTCGGCGCGGCCGTCGCGCGGGCCCTGGAGCGCGTGCCGAGCGTGGTCGCGGTCACCCAGGAGGCGAACCACCGCTCCCGTCGCCTCCTGGAGGCCGTCGGGCTGCGGCACGCGGAGTCCTTCGTGGAGTGGGACGCCCACCAGGTGCTGTACCGGCGGCGGTCGGCGCCCGGGCCGGGCACGCCCTGAGCCGCACGCGTCGGCCCCGGAGCGGAGGCACCGGGGCCCCGGACGCCGGAGCGGTGCCCCTCCGGCTTCCTCCCGGATGCCGCAAGCCCCGACCGCCGGCCCCCTCCTCCGGGCCGTCGTCCGTCCGCCGTGCCGGGGCCCTTCCGTACGTACCCGCGCGCCCGGGCGGCGACGGCGGCCGGGAACCGGTCATGATGGGCCTCCGACGCGGAACCGGCGCGCGCCCGTCCGGCTCCTCCCCGGCGGGGACCGGACGGCCGCGCGGGACGCCCCGGCCGCCGGACACCCGTGCCCGGGACGCCCGCCCCGGGACCCCTACGTCAAGGAGCCCTGTCCATGTCCTTCCTGGTGATCGGCGAGTGCGTCGCCGACATCGTCCGGGCCCCGGCGGGTTCCGGCGCCGCCGACCGCGTCCATCCGGGCGGCAGCCCCGCCAACGTCGCGTACGGACTCGCCCGGCTCGGCCGGGACGTCACCCTGCTCACCCAGCTCGCCGACGACCCCGCCGGGCGCCTGATCGGCGACCGCCTGAAGGACGCGGGCGTACGGGTGGAGATCGGCGGCGCGCCCGCGCGCACCCCGACGGCGGTCGTCGGCCTTGACGCGCACGGCCGGCCCGCGTACGCCTTCGACATCGCCTGGACGCTGGAGACCGGGACACCGCCCGGCGGGACGCCCGCCCATGTGCACATCGGTTCGGTCGCCGCCGTCGTGGCCCCGGGCGCGGACACCGTCCTCGCCGAGGCCGAGCGGTTCCGCGACCGGGCCACGATCAGCTACGACCCCAACGTGCGGCCCGCCCTGATGGGGGAGCGCGACGGGGCCGTCGCCCGCGTCGAGCGCTGCGTCGCCCTCGCCGACCTGGTCAAGGCGAGCGACGAGGACCTGGCCTGGCTGTACCCGGAGGAGGACCCGGCCGCCGTCGCGGCCCGCTGGCTGACCCTCGGCCCGGCCGTCGTCCTGGTGACCCGCGGCGCGGCCGGTTCCCTCGCCCTCACCCGGCACCGCACGGTCGCCGCCGGGGCGCCCCCGGTCGCCGTCGTCGACACCGTCGGCGCGGGCGACTCGTTCATGTCCGCCGTCCTGGACACCCTGGCCGGACGGGACCGGGCGGCCCTCGGCGCCCTCTCCGCCGGGGAGCTGGAGGGACTGCTCGCGCGGGCCGGGGCGGCGGCGGCCGTGACCGTCTCCCGGGCCGGCGCCCAGCCGCCCGACCGGGCCGAACTGGACGCGGCCCGGGCGTCCGGCGCCGCCGTGTCCTCCCCGCCCGCGCTTCCCCTTCCCGGGGCGGGCGTTCAGCCGTAGGCGTCGGTCACGCAGTCGGTGGCGCACCGCCCGTGCTCGTACCGGCGCCGCAGCGCGGCCGCCGCGTGCCGGCGCTCCACCCCGGAGTGCCCGTAGTGCTCCTCGGCCGTCCGCACCACGGCCTCCACGGTGACGATCGCCGGTTCGCCCTCGCCGGCGGACCGGCGGGCCGTCGCGATCACCCGGTCCGCCGCCCGCTGCAGGTCCCGGGCGTACTCCCGCTGGGCGAAGCGACGCGCCCGCGAGGCGGCGAACGGACGCGCGGCCCGGCCCTTCCACGCCACCCCGGCCGCGATGAGCCCCAGACTGGGCAGCACGAGGAGGGCCGCCCCCGCCAGGGCACCGGCGTCCCACCCCATCCCCGTCCCCTTTCCGCGTGGACCCGCCGCTCCGCACGAGCCCCACGAGTCTAACGAGCGCGCCGCGACGGAGCCCCGCTCGGCGAGTCCCGGCGGCGGTTTGACCGGGTGCGCCGGAGCCGCTTCGATGGCGGTCGCCGCCGCGCGTCCGCACGACGGACCGCGGAGAGGGGCACGGGCATGGCGAGGGCGTCCCTCGGGCGGGACTTCGGGTGGCTGTGGACGGCGTACACGGCCAGCGCCCTGGGCACCCGGCTCGCGTTCGACGCCTTCCCGCTGATCGCGATCACGGTGCTGCACCGGAGCGCCGCCGAGGTGGCGGCACTGGCGGCGCTGGGGGCCGCCGTGGGCGCGGCGGTCGCGCTGCCGCTCGGCCCGTGGGTGGAGTTCCACCGCAAACGGCCCGTGATGGTCGCGGCGGACCTCGTCCGGTGCGCGGCCCTCCTGAGCGTCGCCGCCGCGTACGGGCTCGGCCGGCTCGGCTTCCCCCACCTCCTGGTCGTCTCCGCCGTCGTCGCCGCGGCCGACATCACCTTCGGCGCGGCCTCCGGAGCCTTCCTGAAGCGGCTCGTACGGCGGGAGGACCTGATCGTCGCCCACGGACGCCTGGAGTCCACGAACTGGACCGCCACCGTCCTGGGCCCGCCCCTCGGCGGCGGCCTGATCGCCCTGCTCGGCCCGATGGCGACGGTGGTGGCCGACGCGGTGAGCTACGTCCTCTCGGTGCTGGGCATCCGCGCGATCCGGGCGAAGGAGCCGTGGCCGGAACGGAGCCGTACGGACGGACGGGGGCGGGCCGGCGGCGCGTCGCCCGGCATCGGACGGCAGCGGGCCGGACCGCCGTCCGGACCCGCGCGGCGGACCGGGCCGGAGCCCGGCGCCGGGCAGCCGCCCCGGCCGGGCATCGGCGACCTGCTCGAAGGATGGCGGTACATCCTCGCCGACCCCGTGCTGCGCCCTCTCTTCTTCCACACCGTCCTCGTCAGCGGCCTGATCATGGCCACCGCCCCGCCGCTCGCCGTCCTCATGCTGGGGCCGCTGGGGTTCCCGCCCTGGCAGTACGGCCTCGCCTTCGCCGTCCCCTGTCTCGGAGGTCTCCTCGGGTCCCGCCTGGCCGGGCGGCTCGTCGCGCGGTTCGGCCGCCACCGGGTCCTGCTCGCCGCCGGCACGCTGCGCGCGTTCTGGTCCGTCGGCCTCGCCTTCGTCCACCCCGGCGTCACGGGACTCCTGCTCGTCATGGGCGTCGAGTTCGCGCTGATCGCCTGCACCGGCGTGTTCACCCCGGTGTTCGCCGCCCACCGCCTCGACCTGACGGCGCCCGACCGGGTCGTCCGCACCCTGACCGCCTGGTCGGTCACGAGCAAGGCGAGCGTCGCGGCCCTGACCGCCCTGTGGGGGGTGCTCGCCGGGCTCGCCGGCCCCCGGACGGCCATCGCCCTGGCGGGGGTCCTGCTGCTCGCGACCCCGCTGCTGCTTCCGCGCCGGGCCGCACGCGAGGAACCGGCGCCCGCGAACACCCCCTGACGGGCCTTCCGCTCCCCGGCCGCGCCCCCGTCCTCCCCGGGCCGCCCGCGACACCGCCCGGACCGGGGCGCCGGCCGCTAGCATCGCGGACGGCCCGTCGTACCCGTCACGGAACGGAACGCCCGATGCTGAAGGACCTCGCCGGCTTCGCCGAACTCTCCACGCCCCTGGTCGCCGACGCCTGCGTACGGCTCGGCGAACCGCTGCGCGCCGCCCCCGCCGGGATGCTGCCGGTCGTCGACGGACAGCGGATCGCCGGACGGGCGCTGCCCGCCCGGCACCACGGAAGCGTGGACGTGTTCCTGGAGGCGTTCGCGCGCGCGGAGCCGGGGGACGTCCTCGTCGTCGACAACGCCGGCCGCCGCGACGAGGCGTGCGTCGGGGACCTCGTCGTCCTGGAGGCCGCGGCGGCGGGCGTCGCCGGGATCGTCGTCTGGGGACTGCACCGCGACACCCCGGACCTGGTGGAGATCGGACTGCCCGTCTTCTCGTACGGGCGCCACGCCCCCGGCCCCGTACGCCTCGACCCCCGGGAGCCGGACGCGCTGCGCTCCGCGCGGTTCGGGCAGCACGAGGTGACCCCGGAGGACGTGGTCTTCGGCGACGACGACGGGGTGCTGTTCGTGGCCGCCGACCGGGCCGGAGCGGTCCTGGAGGCCGCGCGGTCCCTCTTCCGCACCGAACGGGAACAGGCCCGGCGCGTCAGGGCGGGGGAGACCCTGCGCGACCAGACCCGCTTCGACGCCTACCTGGCGGGCCGGGCCGAGGACCCCTCGTACACCTTCCGGCGGCACCTGCGCCGGATCGGCGGCGCGATCGAGGAGTGACCGCCCGGCCCGACGGGTCCGGGCGTCAGCCCTCGAAACCGACCGTGCCGTCCGGCAGGACCGCCTCGACCCGGGCGCCGTGCTCCACGGTCCGGCTCACCGTGCAGAACTTCTCGTGCGTCAGGCGCACCCCGCGCGCGAACACCTCCGCCGCCTTCGGGCCGGCGTCGTCCGGCAGGTCGAACTCGTAGCTGACCCTGATCCGGCCCACCCGGCCGTCGTCCTCGGGACCGGAGACCGACTCCACCACGATCCGCAGGTCGTCGTGGTCCACCGCCCGCGCGGTCCGGTCGATCACCAGGCCCCCGCACCCGCCCATCGCCGCGAGCAGCAGTTCGACGGGGGTGAAGGAGGGCTGTGCGCCGGCGTCGTCCGCGGCGGCCATCCGCACCTCCGCTCCCCGCTCGTTGCGCGCGGTCCAGTTCCGGTATCCCGTGCGGACGGTCTCGATCCGGTAGTCGGCCATGGCGGCGGGGCTCCTTCGTGCTCGTACGGTCGCCCGCCCACGGTACGCCGGGAGGGACCGCCGGGCCCGCCGCCCGCGCCCGTCCCGGGGCCGGGCGCGGGCTCCCCGCCCCGGGACGTGCGGCGGGGAGTCCGCGCGGGACCCCGGGATTCCGCGCGGACCCGTCTGAGTAGTGCGGCACGGGCGGCTGAGTACGCCGGCCGATACGCCGCCGTCCGCGCGCTGCTGGACTGTCACCATGACCTCCGAAGCCCGGCGCGCCCGCCCCCTCCAGCACGTCACCGCCACCGGCGCGGCCCTCGCGGTGGCCCTCGGCCCGGTGGTGGTCGGTGCCCTGCTCGCCCGCTCGGTCGGCGCGGACCCGATGGCCTCCGTCAACGCCCTGATCGCGGGCGGCGGCCAGCGCGCCCGGATCTCCCGCGCCCAGCTCAGGACCGGGGCGGGACTCCGCGGGGGCGTCGCCTTCGGCAGGGACGCGGGGCTCCGGAGGCGGGCCGGCCGCCTCCGGAAGAACGCCGTCCTCCGGGCCCGGCCGGGGGCCCGGCGGACCGGCTGACCACGGCCTTCCGGGAGACGCCGGCAGCGGCCTGCCCGGAGACGGCGCGCGGAAACGGCGGCCCGCCCCCGAAGGGGCGGGCCGCCGTCGGCGTGGCACGGTGCCGCCGTCACGCCGGGGAGCGCGGGCTCCCGTGCCGACGGGCGCCGCCCCGGCGGGCGGGGAGGCGCCCGGACGTCACCGCGCGGTCAGTGCTTCCGCCCGCGGGTTCCCGGGTCGTCGGGGTCGTCGACGCCCTCGACGCCCTCGACCTCGATCTCCTCCTTGCGGACCTCGCCCGACACGGTCTGCTCCTCCGTGACCTCGTCCGCCTTCAGGCTCACCCGCTCCACCGGAACGGTCCGGGTCTCCACGACGGGACGCTCCTCGTGGAGGACGACCTCGTGCTCGTCCTCGGTGAGCTCCGGACCGGACAGGGCCTCGTCGCGGTTGGCGTCCGTGATCGGCTCGCGCTCGATCCGCACCTCCTCGTGGCGCACGGGCACGGTCTGCTGGACCTCTTCCGTCACCACGTACTTGCGGAGCCTGACCCGGCCGGCCTCGGTGCGCTCGACGCCGACGTGCATCCGCTCCTCGGAACGGGTCATCGCGTCGTCGTCGTCGCGCCTGCCCGCGGCGCGTCCGGCGGTGCCGCCCTCGACGTATCCCTCGGCATTGCCCGTGGTCCCGGTCCCCGCCGCGGTCCCGGTACCGGTGCCGGAGTGCGCCCATCCGCCCTCGCCGGGCCGGTTGGCCTGCTGCCAGGCGTCGTCCCAGGCGATGCCGTAGTGCTCGAAGAGACGGTGCTCCTCGTTCTCGGAGAGGTGGCCACCCGCGTCCACGTCCACGTTGGGCGCGTCCTTGATGGTGGACTTGGGGTACGGGACCTCCAGGTGGTCGTCGACCAGGGAAGCGTCCTTGATCGGGACGAAGGATTCGCTGGTGCCGAACATGCCGGTCTTCACCGTGACCCATTCCGGCAGGCCGGTCGCGTCGTCGACGAAGATGTGCTTCGCCTCGCCGACCTTCTTGCCCTCGGCGTCGTAGACGGGGTGGTCCAGCACGGCGTGGATCTGCTCTCGGGCGATCATGTCGACCCTCCTGCTCTCTCTCGTCTCGGTCACCCGGCCTCTTACCACTGGAACCCGTTGGAAACGGAATAAATCAATCTAATTGCATGGAAAGGTCGGCCCTCCGGGTGTGCGGCGCACGTGCGAAGGCCCCCACCGCGCGGCGGTGGGGGCCTTCGGGGTCCCGTCGGGGACCGTGAAGAGAGCAGGTCAGGCGGTGGGCGGGACCCGGGAGGGGCGGCCCGAGCCGCGCGTCAGGACGTAGCCGCCGATGCCCGCCAGCGCGGCGAGGACACCGCCCGCCAGGGTCCACAGCCAGCGGTCGGACCACCATCCGGAGGCCCAGCCGCCCTCCGGGGCCGCCGCCTCGACGGCGGAGGGCCGGTCCGCGTCGGCGTCGGCCTCCGCCCGGTCGGCGGTCGTGGCCCCCGGCACGAGCGGCGCGGCGAGCGCCCCGTCGGTGGCGTAGGCGCCGCCCTTGTCCCGGATCTCCACGCCGACCCGGGCGCCGAACGGCTGTCCCAGGTCCTCGTCCGGCAGGTTCACGACGGTCAGGCGCACGAAGTAGCTGCCGGGCAGCGGGTCGTTCGACCAGGTGTCGGCCGAGGCGCGGACCGGGCGCAGCACGCAGGCGAGTTCCACCGCCGCGGCCCCCTTCGCCGCCGTACGGGACTGCGTGCCGTACATGCACGGCTGACGGCGCCGCAGCCCGTCGTACACGTCGATCCGCCAGGTGGAGGGCCCGTGCCGCAGGGCGGCGTCGGGCAGGGTGACCGTGGCGTTCACCGTCGGCCGCTGTCCGGTGTCCGCCGGGAACACCCAGTACAGGTAGTCACCCGTGGCGGCCGACGCGGTCGCCCGCTGCCCCGGGAGGAACTTCGCGGCGGTGCGGAAGGTGGTGCCCGCCTCCGTGGGGCCGTCGGCGGACCGGGCGTCCGCCGTGGCCGAGGGGGAGTCGGCGAGAACGGCCGGAGCCGCGGGTCCGAGCAGTGCCGCGGCCGCGAGCGCGGCCGTGACGAGCGTGCGTGCGGTGCGCATCAGTGGGTCCTCCAGACGGCGAAGCGCCAGCGGGAAAGCCAGCCCCAGAGCAGACCGGCCAGGAAGCCGGCGAGGACCAGCGCGCCGAGCAGCCACCAGCCCCGGCCGAGCCCGAACGAGGC
Organism: Streptomyces sp. NPDC001744; assembly: GCF_042892575.1. Classification (NCBI taxonomy): domain Bacteria; kingdom Bacillati; phylum Actinomycetota; class Actinomycetes; order Kitasatosporales; family Streptomycetaceae; genus Streptomyces; species Streptomyces sp. NPDC001744. Next base: position 128,996 of record NZ_JBIAUG010000003.1, on the reverse strand, counting down.
CGCGTCCGAGGCCGGGGAAGGACCGTCGACGACGTCCACGGCCAGCTCGATCGGCATGCCGGGCGTCGTCCTGACCGACGGGGGAGCGGAGAAGGAGTTGCTGACCTGGAGGCAGACCGTCTCCGCGACCGGCTTGCCGTCGGCCCCGGTGTCGTCCGTCTCCGGCTTCGGGTAGCGCAGTCCGGTCGACAGCACGTCCGTACGGCCGTCGCCCGCCTCGGAACCGCGGGTGATCTCCCGGCCGTGGCGGGTGACGGCGCGCAGCAGCACTCCGTAGTCGTCGTTGACGGCGCGGTCGGCCGACACGCTGACGGAGGCGCGCAGTTCCTGGCCGGGCAGCAGGTCCACCCGGTACCAGCGGTGCTCGCCGAACGCCTCGCGGTCCGTGTACAGGCCGGGCTTCAGCTCCGGTGCGTCGGCGCACCGCGCGGCGCCCCGGGCGGCGACGGGCGTGACGACCGGGTCGGCCGCGCGGTCGACCAGCTGGCGGACCCGGCGGGAGAGCTCCTCGGTGCGGTGGACCGAGGTGTAGGTGCCACCGGTCGCCTCCGCGATGCAGGTGAGCTGCTGCCGGGTCCTGGCGTCCGGCACCAGGCCCAGGGTGTCGATGACGAGGTGGATGCCCTTCGCCGCGATCTCCCGGGCCACCTGGCAGGGATCGAGCGGGGCGCAGGTGTCCTCGCCGTCCGTGATGAGCACGATCCGGCGGGTGGCGTCCCCGCCCTTCAGGTCCTCGGCCGCGCCGAGCAGTGCCGGACCGATGGGAGTCCAGCCGGTGGGGGCCAGGGTGGCCACCGCCGCCTTGGCCTCGGTCCGGTCGAGCGGTCCGACCGGATAGAGCTGACGGGTGTCCTTGCACCCCTGTTTGCGGTCCTGCCCCGGGTAGTCGGCCCCGAGGGTGCGGATGCCGAGCCGCACCTCCTGGGGCACCGCGTCCAGCACCTCGTTGAAAGCCTGTTTGGCGGCGGCCATGCGGGACTTGCCGTCGATGTCCTGGGCCCGCATGGAGCCGCTGACGTCGAGCACCAGCTCGACCTTGGGGGATTCCTTCGCCGTGGGCGTGTCCGCGACCGCGCCCGTCGGCAGGAGCGCGGCGCCCAGGGCCGCGAGCAGCGCGCAGGCCCCGGTCGCCAGCCGTTTTCTCGTGATCATCGCCGGATCGTATTGATGATCGTCCGACAAACCAAAACCGGAGGGGCGGCGGAGGTCCGGGCGGTCCGGGGCCCGGCGTCAGGAGGGGGCGCCGGAGCCCTCGGCGTCCTCGGCTTCGGGGAGCGGGCGGACCCGCACGGCGTGGGCGGGATCCTGGTGTCCTCCCGAAGGCATGACCCGTATCTCGCCCCGGTCGCTGATCTCCGCGCGGATGATGCCGGTCGCGTCGGTGTAGATGGGGTGGCCTCCGGAGCCCTTGTACATCGTGCGCTCCACGACCACGACGTCCCGGGTGGCCCCCGTGGCGTCCGTGAACACCAGCTCGTATCTGGATATGCTCATTTGCCCTATTTTACGCCGTTCTGGGGATGTCGTTGTCCGCCGTACGCCCGGGGTCACCGTACGGAAGGGGCGCGCGGTACGCGGAAGGAGGCGGGCGGCGGCCGCCGGGACCGGGCCCCGGCCGTACGCCCTCCGGTGGCGCGGGTGCGGACGCCTCCCGGCCGCCGGAGGAACCCCTGACCTCCCGTCACCGGGCGCAAGCGCGGGGGGACATCGGGGATGAGGACGCGGGTCCGGGGTAGCCGATGCCCATCACACCCACTAGGGAGGAACCATGGGTCTCGGAGCTTTCATCATTCTGATCGCGGTGGGGGCCATTCTCACGTTCGCGTCGGACTGGCAGATGGACGGGGTCAACCTCGACCTGGTCGGTCTGATCCTCATGGCCGTCGGCATCATCGGCACGGCGGCCTACGTCAGCGTGCTGCGCCGCCGCCGGATGGTCGTTCCCCCGGTCGCCCCCACGGTGGCCGAGGACGACCGACGGGACCTGCTCTGAGTGGACGGGCCCGCCCTCACCCCCGGGAAGCGCGACGCGAGAGGGGCGACCACGTACAGAACGTGGTCGCCCCTCTCGGTCTTCCCGGTCTTCCCGGTTTTTCGCCGCCCCGGCCCGTCCTTCCGCCGCCGCTCACCGGTCCACCGTCACCGCCGCGTGGATGACCTTGCCGTCCGGCCGGGGGTCCACCGTGACCTCGCGGCACAGGCGCAGCACGATCGGCCATCCGAAGCCCCCGGTGCGCAGCTCCTCGTGGAGTTCGTACCGGGGGGCCCGCCTGCTGGAGTCGGCCACGGAGACGGTGACGCGGTCGTCCCCGACGGCGATCCCGAAGCCGGTGATCCCGCCGCCGTGCCGGTGCGCGTTCGTGACCAGTTCCGAGGTGACGAGGAGCAGGTCCTCGACCTGGTCCGGCGGCAGCGGCCCGAGGGCCGCGAGCGTGTGGCAGACCAGCTCCCGCGCCTGGGCGGGCGTCCTGACCGGTGACGGGTCGTGGGTTCCGGTGCCGGGGCGGGGCACCGCGGCCGCCGGCTCCGGGTGCCGGGCGTCGCTCCGGGTGTTCATCACGGGCCCCTTTCTTCCTGATTCATCAACAGGTGATGTGATTCGCCTGCCCGATCGCACAGAAGTGATGCGCGCCACTCCCGGGGGTGAAGTCGCCGGACTCACGGGAATGGAACGGGGAAGCGGGGGTACGCGGGCCGGGACCGCTCAACGGACACGGTGAAAAAGGAGGTTGTCCCGTGCGGACCGAGATGGCCGAGGCGAAGACGACGCGCGTGACGAACGATGCGCATGAGGACCTGCCCGTTGTCGAGGCCCCCCACGAGGTCGCCCCGCAGGACGCGCGCGCTCTGACGAAGGTGTTCCTCCGCGAACTGGCGGAGCGGGAGGAGGGCACCGAGGAGTACCAGTACGTCCGGAACACCCTCATCGAGATGAACATGTCGCTCGTGCGGTACGCGGCGGGCCGTTTCCGCGCGCGTGCCGACGAGATGGAGGACATCGTCCAGGTCGGCATGATCGGCCTCATCAAGGCGATCGACCGCTTCGACCTCTCGCGCGAGGTGGAGTTCCCCACCTTCGCGGTGCCGTACATCGTGGGGGAGATCAAGCGGTTCTTCCGTGACACCACCTGGGCGGTGCACGTCCCCCGCCGGCTGCAGGAGGCGCGGGTGGAGCTGGCGAAGGCGACCGACGAGCTGAGTTCGCGGCTCGGCCGGGCGCCCCGGGTCGCGGAGCTGGCGGTGCTGATGGGGCTCTCCGAGGAGGAGGTGATCGAGGCCCAGCTCGCCTCCAACGGGTACAACTCCACCTCGCTGGACGCCGCGATCGGCGGCGACGAGGAGGACGAGACGGCCCTGGCCGACTTCATCGGCGAGGAGGACCCGGCCCTCGCGCTGTTCGAGGACTTCCACACCCTCGCTCCGCTCGTGGTGGCCCTCGGCGAGCGCGACCGGCTGCTGCTCCACCTGCGCTTCGTCGAGGAGCTGACGCAGGCGCAGATCGGCGAGCGGCTCGGCGTCTCCCAGATGCACGTCTCGCGTCTCCTGGCCCGCAGCCTGAACCGGCTGCGCGAGGGGATGCTCGCGGAGTCCGGCACCGGGAAGTGAAGGACGGCCGCACGCGCGGCGGACAGGGCTCGCGCCCCCGGGAAACCGGGGGCGCGAGCCCTGTCCGCCGACGCGGGTCCCCTCCCCGGGCGGGAACGGGGCCCGGAACCCCTCCGGAGGCCGACGGGACGGACCGGGAGGCTCCCCGGCCGGTCCCTCCGCCCCCGGGCCGGACTACCAGATCGCCTCGACCCACTCCGGGTGGTCGATGAAGGGGTTCCGGTTGCCCTGGTAGGTGGTGAAGACGATGTCGTTGCGGCGCTCCTCGAAGGCGCTCGGCGGGTCCTGCTCGTTCCACCGCTTCAGGACGGAGAGGCGGCCGTGGAAGGGGACGCTGCCGTTGGAGGTCGACTCGTTGGGCTCCAGGTCCGGCCGGCCGTCGTCGCCCTCGTAGCGGACCGCCATGTAGAGGATCATGCGGGCCACGTCGCCCTTGTCGGCGTCGCGCGGCTCGAAGGAGTCGCTGTCCGTGTAGCTGCCGGGCGCGCCGCCGACGGGGCTGCCGCCCGTGTCGAAGTCCTTGTTGCCGCGCGCGCTGTTGACCTGGACGTCCGCCGCGCGCAGATGGTGCAGATCGGTGCCGGGGCCGGCCGTGGTGCCGAAGTTCCCGTGGGACTGGGCCCAGGTGTGCTCGCGGTTCCAGTTGCCCACGGAACCGCCGCTGAGGGACTTGGCGCGCGAGACCCCGCTGTAGAGCAGGAGCACGTTGGCGGAGTTGTTCGGGTCCTGGTCGAGGGTCTTCAGCGCGTTCCAGACCGCGTCGTACGAGATCTTGGTCTGGCTGCTGATGATCGTGTGCAGCGAGGACTTGAGGGCCGGACCGGTCTTGCCGATCGCGTTCTTGTAGTACGTGCTGTCGTAGGCGGTGGTCGTGGCGCTCGCGGGGGTCGCGGTGACGGCGGGGAGGGTGAGGGTGACGAGGGCGGCGGCTATGGATGCCGCCCATGCCTTCCGACGACGGGGCTGTGCAGCGGACATGGGGGTGCCCTTTCCCGGGGACGTCACGCGGTGGAACACGGGCCGGACGCGAGTGCGCCGTGTTCTACGCGTGTTGACTTCTTGTCAGCCGGGAGCGTGGCACGGAGGAGGGGCTCTTCGTGTAACCGGGAGGAGGCGTTTCCGTGACGTTCTCGCATACGGGGGCACCGGACGCCCGCCGCGGCCGTCCGGGGCGCGTCATCCGCCCCGGACGTCCACCGGCATCCCCTTCGGCTCCTTGATCCGCTTCATGATGATCTGCGAGTTGACCTCGGTGACCCCGGCCAGCGTCGTCAGCCGCTCGATCCACAGCCGCTCGTACGCCGCGAGGTCCGCCACCGCGATCCGCAGCAGGCAGCCCGGACTGCCGAACAGCCGGTACGCCTCGATCACGTCCGGCACGTCCTGGAGCGCCTCCTCGAACGCCTCCACCGTCTCCCGGTCCCGCCGCACCTCCACCGAGACGAGCACCTCGAACCCCCGCCCGACCGCCTCCGGGTCGATGACCGCCCGGTAGCCCCGGATCACCCCGTCCCGCTCCAGCTGGCGCACCCGCCGCAGGCAGGGGGAGGGGCTGAGCCCGACCCGCTGGGCCAGCTCCTGGTTGCTCAGGCGGCCGTCGTCCTGGAGCTCGCGCAAGATGTGGAGGTCAATTCGGTCCATGGCGCAATCTTCTACCACGACGAAACATTTCAGCGGCTTTCTTCGCAATCGTCTTGCGCACCTTTTGTCCTATCCTTGCGTCCTCACAGGGGCCTCCCCGGCCGGACGGAGAACCGCCGGCGCCGGAAGGGGTCCTCCAGCACGGGTCGGAGACCCTCGGACACGGAGTCGGGGACGGCACTCATGAAGCGGACGCACGACGGGGACGCGCGCAGGATCGTCGTCATCAGCACCGGCGGCACGATCGCCAGCCGCTGGCAGGGCACCGGCTACGCGGCCGACGCCTCGGGCGACGACGTCCTGGCCACCGCCCCCCTCCCCGAGGGCATCGCCGTCGAGGTCGTCGACCTCTTCAACGTCAACAGCTCGCGCATGACGACCGCGCACCAGCTCGCCCTCCTGCGCACCGTCCACGAGACGTTCGCCGACCCCGGCGTCGACGGCATCGTGGTCACCCACGGCACCGACACCCTGGAGGAGACGGCCTTCCTCCTGGACCTGCACCACACCGACGCCCGCCCGGTCGTCCTCACCGGGGCCCAGCGCCCCTTCGGCACCGGCGACGGCGACGGTCCCGGCAACCTGTACGACGCGCTCCAGGTCGCCTCCACCGTCCGCGGCCTCGGCGTCCTCGTCGTCTTCGACGGACGCGTCCACGCGGCGCGCGGCACCGTGAAGTACCGCACCCTCGCCGCCGACGCCTTCTCCGACCCGTCCGCCGAGCGCCTGGGCCGCGTCGGGTTCTCCCGCGTCGACATCGAGCGGCGGCCCGAGCGCTCCGCCCCGCTGCCCCTGCCCGCCGCCGCGCGCACGGCGTCGCCCGGCGCCCCCGGAGCCGTCCCGCTGCCCCGCGTCGACATCGTGACGCACCACTCCGACGGCGACCCGCTCCTCCTCGAAGCGGCCGTCGCCGCAGGCGCCCGGGGCGTCGTCCTCGTCGCCACCGGCGCGGGCAACGCCACCCCCGAGATCGCCGCCGCCGTCGCGGACGCGGTCGCCGGGGGCGTCCTCGTGGCCGTGACCACCCGCGTCCCCGCCGGACCGCTCGCCGAGATCTACACCGGCGGCGGCGCGGTCGACCTGGTTGCCGCCGGGGCGCTCCTCACCGGCACCCTCCGGGCCGGCCAGGCCCGGATCGCGGTCCTCGCCGCCCTGCTCGCGGACGAGGGCGGCGAGGACCGCGAGGGCGGTCCGGCCCGCGCCACCGTCCTGCTGCGCCGTCTCCTCGACGACCCGGGTCACGCGGAACCGGACCCCGCCGCCGACGGCTCCCGCCCGGCCCCGGCCGTCGCCCGCGCCTGACCGGCGCCCCGGAAGACCCCGGCTCGCGGGCGGCGCCCCCCCCCCGGCCCGCCCGCGAGCCGGAACCACCCCCCCTCGGGGCGGCCGGAAAGCCCGTCAGGCCCGTCGCAGGGTCACGAACGGGACCGTGTCGCCCGGCAGGACGTAGCGCTCGACCTCCACGAAGCCCCGCGCCAGGGCGAACCGCAGCCCCTCCTCGTTGGAGGCCAGGACCACCGTCTCCACTCCCTCGCCGCCCAGCGTCCGCGCGTGCGCGAGCCCCCGCTCGTACAGCGCGGTCCCGACGCCCCGGCCGCGGAACCCGGGCAGCGTCCTGGCGATGACGGTCGCCGCCGGGGTCTCCCCGTCCGGCGGACGCACCGTCGAACAGCCCACCGCCGCCTCCCCGAGGTACGCGACGTCCAGCCGGTTCCGGCCCGCGCGCTCCCGCACCTCGTCGTGGGAGAGGAGCGCCGTGGGGACGACCGTGTTGTGGACGGCGCGCCAGTCCGCGAGGCCCGCCCCGCTCCGCGCCCGTTCGATACGAAGATCGTTCATCCCGGCAGACAACCGTGAAGGGGCCCGCCGGTCAACCGCTTTCGCGGCCCGCGCGGTACCCGGGAGGGCGCGTCCGTACGGGTGGGGGCGGGGCCCCGGCGGCGGCCCCGGCCTCCGAACGGGTACGGATCACCGCACTGTTCCCGGCCAGGAGGAAGCCGTCCCATGTCCGTCCGCAAGGGCGCCCCCGCGCTGCTGAGCGCCGGCACGCTGTGCGCGGCCCTGTTGCTCACCGGCTGCGCGGGTCCCGCCGTCCCGTCCGCGCCCGCCCCGACCACCGCGACCGCCGACGGCGCCCGCCCCCGCCCGGGACCGCCGGGCGGGGGCGGCTCCGTCCCGGCTCCCGAATCCCGGCTCCCGGGGGTCGGACCCGTCACCCGCGCCTCCGTCCCCGCCGGTACCTCCCAGGTCCTCCTGGTCACTGGCGCCACCCCCGACTCCAACACCTCCACCGCGACGCTCCACGTACGGGACCGGACCGGCCGGTGGAAGGCGCAGGCCGGACCCTGGCCCGCCCACAACGCGCTCCGGGGCTGGACCGCCGACCACGACGCGGGCGACCTGCGCACCCCGATCGGGGTCTTCCGGCTCGGCGACGCGGGCGGCCGGCTGCCCGACCCCGGCACCCGCCTCCCGTACGACCAGGACGAGCAGTTCGCGGTCAGCGGCACCGGATTCGCGGGCGAGCCCCTCGAAGGCTCCTTCGACCACGTGATCGCCATCGACTACAACCGGGTGCCCGGCCGCACCCCGCTCGACAAGGAACGCCCCCTCGGCGCCGAGAAGGGCGGCGGCATCTGGGTCCACGTCGACCACGGAGGCCCCACCCAGGCGTGCGTGTCCCTGGACCGCGCGGCCATGCGCGAACTGCTCCGCGCCCTCGACCCGGCCCGGCAGCCCGTCGTCGTCATGGGCCCGGCCACCGAACTGGCCCGCTGACGGGGCTTCCACGCCCACGGGGGGCTCCCACGGGGCCCGGCCGCGAAGGCGCCGGATCCCGCACGCCGCCGGTCCCGCCGCGAGGCGCCCGCCCGCGGCGACGGCGGGACCCCCGGCCCATCGCCGGGAGTCCCGCCGCCCGTCCTTCCCGCTCAGCCGCCGGAGACCGCGCCCCGGAACGAGGCCGTGTGGGTGCGGACCTGCTCCGGCGTCAGGTACGCGTCGGTGTACTCGAAGTCCCGCAGCGTCCCCGCCTTGGAGGCCAGGAATCCGGTGCGCACGTAGTCGTCCCCGGCCACGGCGTTGAGCAGCCAGTTCGTCAGCACCCGGGTCTTGGCCACGTTGGTCCGCAGCGCGCCCCAGTGGTAGGCGCGGGCCACGGCCTGCGCCGGCATCCCGTGCAGCTCCACACCGAGCGGCTTCGAGACCCCGTCCATCCCGCCCAGGTCCACCACCAGGCCCAGGTCCTTGTGCCGGTACGGGTGGGTCGGCTCGCCGCGCAGGGTCGAGACCAGGTTGTCGGCGACCGCCCTGCCCTGCCGCATCGCGTGCTGGGCCGTCGGCGGGCAGATCGCGCCCTCCTCGCCCTTGGCGAGGTCGGGCACCGCCGCCGCGTCCCCGAGCGCCCACACCCCGTCGAGCCCCGGTACGGCCATCTCGGGCGTGACGGCGGCCCGGCCCTTGACGGTCTCGGTGCCGAGCGTGCCGATCAGGGGGCTCGCGGCCACCCCGGCCGTCCAGATCAGCGTCCGGCTCGGCAGCACCCGCCCGTCCGTGAGCGTCACGGTCTTCTCGTCCACCGAGGCCACCGACACGCCGAGCGAGACCTCGATGCCGCGCCGGGTCAGGATGTCCATCGCGGCCTTGCCCAGCTTGTCGCCCAGTTCGGGCATGAGCTTCGGCGCGATGTCCACCAGGTGCCACTTGATGAGCGACGGGTCGAGCCGGGGGTACCGCTCGACCGCGTTCTGGGTGAGCAGCTGGAGGCAGGCCGCGGTCTCCGTCCCGGCGTAACCGCCGCCGACGACCACGAACTGCAGCCGCGCGGCCCGCTCCGCCTCGTCGTTGCTCGCGTCCGCCAGGTCCAGCTGGGCGATGACGTGGTCGCGGATGTACGCGGCCTCCGCGAGCGTCTTCATGCCCCGCGCGTACTCGGTGAGCCCGGGGATGTCGAAGGTCCGGGTCACGCTGCCGGGGGCGAGCACGAGGTGGTCGTACGGCTCGTTCACGTACTCGCCGGAGATCGTGCGCACCACGCAGACCTTCGCCGCCGTGTCGATCCCGACCACGCCCCCGGGGACGATCCGGGTCCGGTGCCGCTCGCTGCGCCGCAGCGACAGGGCGACCGACTGCGGGGTCAGGACCCCCGCCGCCACCTGGGGGAGCAGGGGGAGGTAGAGCTGGTACGAGAACGGCGAAAGGAGCGTGATGACCGCCTCCCGCTCCGCCAGCCGCCGTTCGAGCCTCCGTACACAGGCGACTCCGGCGAAGCCGGCGCCCACCACGAGAATCCTCGGTCGCGTCACGCTGTCCGCCTTCCGTATGAGCGTGCAGGGAGCCATGGAGTGTGGCTGAGTGTGATCATGTAATACGTTTTCGCTGAATATTCCTTGTTCACTCTTTTTATCGCCATTACGGCTGAATCGCTCTTCGGAGCGGTCCGTTCCGGTCCGGCGCCCTCCGCCACCGGCTACCCGCTCGCGGCCGTTCTCACCGGCCTTTCCGCCGCCGGGGCCGCCTCCGGCGGCCCGTCGCGGGGCGGGCGGGCGTCAGAGGACCGCGATCCCCAGGGGCCGCGAACCCGCCGGGAGGCGGCGGGCGGCGCCCGTGGCGAGGTCGACGACGGTCAGGACGTCCCCGTACCCGTCCCGGGTGAACCCGCCGGTCACGTAGGCGGTGCGCCCGTCCCGGGACACGGCCACGTTCTCGTGCGGCCCCTCCAGCGGGTACACCCGCTCGGACCCGTCCGGCGCGCGCACCGTCAGGGAGGGCCCGTCGTCCACCGCCGGGTCGATCGGCCCCGTGCCCACGGCGAGCAGCGTCCCGTCGGCGGTCACGGCGACCCCGTGCTGGTGCGTGTTCGCGGTCATCGGCTCGATCGCCGTCCGGCCCGTACGGGGATCGACCACGGCGAGCCGCTCGCCCTCGAACGGCAGCAGCAGCCTCCCGTCCGAGGGCCGTACCGCCGCGTAGTGCGGTTTGAGCCAGGAGCCGAGCCCGCCCTCCGTGCCGTACGGGGCGACCTCCACCCGCCGGGGTTCCAGCGTCCCCGCCGTCACGACCGTGACGTCGAAGGAGTCGTGGTTCGTCACGTACACCTCGGCGCCGTCCCCCGACACGTCCACGTCGAACGGGCGCCGTCCGACCGGCACCGCGCCGACGACCCGCAGCGACGCCGTGTCGATCACCTCCAGGACGCCGTTCCCGCCGGGCACGTTGACCCCCGCGTACACCCGCCGCCCGTCCGGGGCGAGCGCGATGCCCATGCCGCCGCCCCGGTACTCGCCCGTGGTCACGGGCCCGGTCTCCGTCCGGTACGGGACCAGCGCGAGCCGTTTCCGGGACGCGGTGTCCACCACCGCCACCCCCTCGGCGGTCGCCACCCAGGCGCGCCCGTCGGCGCCGACCGCCAGACCGTACGGCGCGACGCCCGCCTTCACGGACCCGGTGGCCCCCCGCGCGGGGTCGACGAAGGTGACCGTGTCGGAGCCGAAGTCGGCGACGAGCAGGGTTCCGGACGCGGCCCCGCCGGGGGAGGGTGCCGGGGTGCCGGAGGGAGCGGTGCCCGCCGGGCCCGGAGCGGACGGGCCGGCGGGCGTCCCCGTCCTCGTGCCCGTCCCGGCGGCCGTGCCCCCGGCCCCCGGGGCGCACCCCGCCAGCAGGACGGCCGCCACCGCGCCGGGTACGAGGGCGCGGGCGGCGCGGGACGGACGGCGGGGCTTCGTCATGACGGACTCCTCGGTGCGGCGGCCGCGCGGGCGGCTCCGCGGGGGCGGGCCCGCGCCCTGTTCCGATCCTCCGCCCGTGTCCACCCCCGCCGGGTCCACCGTTCGGACGACACGGGGGCCGGCCGGAAACCCGGTCCGGCCCTTCCCCGGTGGTCGTGGATCCGCCCCCTCCCCGGCGGTCGTGGGCCGGGCCGGTTCACACCGCCGCGAGGCCGTCCAGGAAGCGCAGTGCCCGCTCGGCACAGAGCGCCGTCGCCCCGGGCACGAAGGACGGCGTGCCGCGCTCCGCGAACAGGTGGGCGCTCCCCGGGTACAGGAACAGCTCCCGGTCCGCCGCGCCCGCCACCAGTGCGCGCGCCGCCGCCAGGTCGCCCTCGCCGGCGAAGTACGGGTCCGCGTCCATCCCGTGCACCTGGACGGGCACACCCTCCGGCCACTCCTCCGCGAAGGCGTCCGCCGGCAGGCAGCCGCCGAGCAGAAGGGCGCCGAGGGCTCCGGGACGGGTCTGCGCCAGTCTCTGCGCGGGCATCACGCCGAGCGAGAACCCGGCGTGGACGAGGCTTTCCGGCAGCTCGTCGGCGATCCGGCCGGCGCGCTCCGTGAAGCCGGTCCGCGAGGCGTGGGCGACCCCCTCCGCCAGATCCTCGAAGGTGCGCCCTTCGTACAGATCGGGCACGTGCACCGTGTGCCCCGCCCGCCGCAGCCCGTCGGCGAACGCCTCCACGCCCTCCGTCAGCCCGAGCGCGTGGTGGAAGAGCAGTACCTCGGCCATGTCGCCGTCCCCTCGTCGCCGTACGTCACCCGCCCCCTCGCGGCGCGGGCCGTTCCCGGAGGCACCATGGCGCATGGCACTGACAGCGCCCCGGCCCGGCGGGCCCGGCTACCGCAGCGGCCGGTGCGGGACGACGGCGCCCGCCTGGCCCACGACCCCCATGGGGCCGGTGACGCCCATCGGGCCCCCGGCGCCTCCCGGACCGCCCGGCCCGGCCTGACCGCCCGGCCCGGCCTGGCCGCCCGGCCCGGCCTGGCCCCGCGGGCCCATCGGGGCGTTCGGCCCCGCCGGGCCGCCGGGACCGGCGTGGGGCGCGCCCGCACGCGCGTGGGAGACGGCTCCGTGCGGGGCGGGACCGCCCTGCGGGGGAGCCGGAATGACCCGGCTCAGGTCCCGCAGGACCTCCTCCGCGACCTGGCGGACGTCACCGGGAACATCCCCCCGCTCCCGTATGAGCTCGGCGTAGATCGGTGCCGTGCCGTCCGCGTGGTTCATGGGGTTCGCTTCTTTCGTCTGCGCCGGTTCCGTCACCGGCAGGGCGACGGCGAGTCTACGGGGCACGGCCGACACGCCCGGGATGGGGAGTCCGCCGCGACCTCCGCCGACGGCTTCCGGTCCGATAATCAGTGTCCTTCGCGCCTCTCCTCACCAAGAATGGATCACCGAAACACCACGGGAGGGGACCCCATGAGCCAGGACACCCTGACTCTGCACGACCTGATGCCGTCCGACGAACTCGCCGCCGCCCTCGCGGACGGACACGTGACGCGGAAACCGCATCCCGGACTGCCGCTGTCGATCTACACCTACACGCGCGCGTGCCAGTACGCCCAGCACTGGAACCGGGCCACCCTCCGCTGCCGCGGCCTCGTCGCCGACGACACCACCGGGCGGGTCGTCGCGCTGCCGCTCCCCAAGTTCTTCAACCTCGCCGAGCACGCCACCGGCAGCCCCTACGCGCCCCCGCTGCCCGACGAACCCTTCGAGGTGTACGACAAGGTCGACGGCAGCCTCGCCGTGGTCTTCCACCACGCCGGCCGCTGGCACGCCGCCTCCAAGGGCTCCTTCACCAGCTCCCAGGCCGTCTGGGCCCAGCGCCGCCTCGACGCCGCCGACACCTCGGGCCTGACACCCGGTGTCACGTACCTCGCGGAGATGATCTACCCGGGCAACCGCGTCGTCGTGAACTACGGCGGACGCCGCGACCTCGTCCTGCTCGCCGCCCTCGGCCCGGACGGCACCGAGGTGCCGCTCGCCGAGGCCGCCGTCTCCTGGGCGCCGCTCGGCAGCGTCGTCCGCACCTGGTCCGTCGCGAGCGTCGCCGAACTCGTCGCCCTCACCGAGTCCAACACCCTGCCGGACGGCCGCCCGGCCACCGGCACCGACGCCGAGGGCTTCGTCCTGCGCTTCGCCTCGGGCCTGCGCGCCAAGGCCAAGCTCGGCGAGTACGTCCGCCTCCACAAGGTGCTCACCGGGGTCACCGAGCGGGACATTTGGCGCGGCCACGGCATCCAGCGCTTCGCCGGCCTGCCCGCCGCGCGGCTCGCGACGGGCCTCGGCTGCTCCGTCACCGACGTCGAGGCGTCCGGCGGCAAGCCCCTCGACGCCCTCCTGGAGCAGGTCCCCGACGAGTTCGACCACTGGGTGCGCGGGGTGATCGACCGCCTGGAGACGGCCGCCGCCGACCGGGAGCGGACCGTGGACGAGGCGTACGCCCGCCTGGCCCACCTCGCCGGCGACCGGGCCGCCTTCGCCCGCGCGGCCGCCGCCCTGCCCGACCGGGGCCTGCGCGCCGCCCTCTTCCAGCGTCTCGACGGACGCCCCACCGACCTCCTCGTCTGGCGGCAGGTCCGCCCCGAGGCCACCGACCCCTTCGCCCACGACGAGGAGAACTGAGACCGTGCCCGTCGTCCACGTCATGACCGGTCTTCCCGCCTCGGGGAAGACGACGGCCGCCCGCGCCCTCCAGGCCGGCGCCGAGGGACGCGTGCGCCGCGTCAACCTCGACGACCTGCGGGCCATGCTCGACCTGCCCGACCCGGAGCGGGGCCGCTCGCACACGCGGGAGCAGACCGTCCTCGCCGTCCAGGACGCCGCCGTCCGCGCGGCCGTCGAGGGCGGCTTCGACGTCGTCGTCGACAACACCCACCTCACCCCCCACATCCCCAAGCGGCTCAAGGCCGCCGTCGCGGGCCTGGACGTCACCTTCGCCGTCCACGACCACACCGGCGTGCCCGTCGAGGAGTGCGTCCGCCGCGACGCCGCCCGCGAGCGGCCCGTCGGCGAGGAGATCATCCGCGTCCTCGCCGACAAGCACGCCAAGGCCGTCCGGGGCGGCTGGCGCCTCACCGCCGACTGGTTCAACGACCGCCCGGCCGTCGAGCCCTACGTCCCCGACCCGGCGCTCCCCACCGCCGTCATGTGCGACATCGACGGCACCCTCGCCCTGCGCGTCGACCGGGGCCCGTACGACTTCGCCCGGTGCGACCGCGACGTGCTCAACATCTCCGTGCGCGACGCCCTGAAGGCGTTCCGGGACGCCGAGGACGACCGGATCGTCCTGCTGTCCGGACGCAGCGAGGACCACCGCGCCCTCACCGAGGACTGGCTCGCCCACCACGACGTGCCCTACGACGAGCTGTGGATGCGGGCCTCCGGCGACGGCCGGGGCGACGACCTCGTCAAGGCGGAGCTCTTCGACGCCCACGTGCGCCACCGCTACGCCGTCCGCGTCTCCCTCGACGACCGCGACCGCGTCGTGGCCCTCTGGCGCCGCATCGGCCTGCCCACCTGGCAGGTCAACTACGGCGCCTTCTGAGCGGCGCGCCCCGGCCCCGCCGGGGGCGGCGCCGGCCGCCCCCGGCGCCGTGTCAGGATCGTGGGATGGTGGAGAAGATCATCGCGGCGTGCGACGGCGCGTCGAAGGGAAACCCCGGCCCCGCGGCCTGGGCATGGGTCATCGGCCGGGCCGACGGGTCGGTCGACCGCTGGGAGGCGGGCCCGCTCGGCCGGGCGACCAACAACGTGGCCGAACTCACGGCCCTGGAGAGGCTCCTGGAGGCCCTCGACCCCGGCGTGCCCGTCGAGATCCGCATGGACTCGCAGTACGCCATGAAGGCCGTCACGACCTGGCTCCCCGGCTGGCGCCGCAAGGGCTGGAAGACCGCCTCCGGCAGCCCCGTCGCCAACAAGGACCTGGTGGTCCGCATCGACGCGCTCCTCACCGGCCGCGACGTCGACTTCGTGTACACCCCCGCGCACCAGGTGGACGGCGACCCCCTCAACGACGCCGCCGACCGCGCGGCCGGCCACACCGCCCGTACCCAGGAGGCCGCGGGCTCCGCCTCCGGCGCCCCGCTCCCCCCGCCGCAGGCGCCCGCCCGTGCCTCCGCGCCCCGCTCGCGCTCCTCCGCGCCGTCCGGGCCCGGGGCAGTGTCGGCGAACGGCTCCGCCGCCCGCCGGACACGCCCGTCCGGCGGCACTCTCAAGGCGAGATTCGCGGGCCGCTGCCGCTGCGGCAGGGCCTACGACAAGGGCGAGACCATCAGCAGGAACCCCGACGGCTGGGGCCATCCCACCTGCGTGTGAGCGGCCGGGCCGTCCGACTGGCGGGCGGCCCCGTCCGTTGCGTGAGACCGGCGGAACCGGGGCGGACGAGAGGCTTCACCCCCGCGTGCGCCCGGGTTCGCCAGGGGTTCTGTTCTCCGAGCGGTTGTGGCTGCATACTGTCCTCCTCGCACCGGTGACGAACCGCTCTCACCTGCTCATTCGTCGTTCTCACGACCTGGTCGGCACCGGCGAGAACCTCCCTCCAGCTCCGCCGCGGACTCTCCGTGGCGGAAGCCTCCCTGCCCGTGAAAGACCCGAGGTTCCGTGCCAGTACCTGTTCTCCTGACCGGGCGCTCCGTGCGCCTGGAGCCGCTGGCGATGCGGCACGCCGAAGCCCTCGCCCGGGCCGGCGGGGCGGACCGATCGGCCTACGCCTTCACCCCCGTGCCCGACGGCCTCGAATCGGCCCTCGACTACATCGCCCGTGCCCTGACCGATCAGGCGGCAGGCCGTTGCCTGCCCTTCGCCCTGGTCAGTACGGCCGACGAACGGGTCGTCGGTTCGACCCGGTTCCTCGAACTCGACTACTGGCGGGGCCCGCTCGTCTGGCCCCCCGTCCCGGGCATGCCCCACGGCGACCCCCTGACCGCCGTCCCCGACGCGGCCGAGATCGGCAACACGTGGATCGCGGGCGCCGCCCGGGGCACCGGCGTCAACACCGAGGCCAAGTACCTCATGTTCCGGCACGCCTTCGACGTCTGGGGCGTCCGGCGCGTCACCCTGCGCGCCGACGCCCGCAACACCCGCTCCAGAATCGCGATCGAACGTCTCGGGGCGACCTGCGAGGGCGTCCGCCGCGCCCACTCCCGGGGCCTCGACGGAGCCGTCCGCGACACGGCCTTCTACTCGGTCCTCGACGAGGAGTGGCCCGCCGTCCGCGACGTCCTCGAACTCCGCATGACCGCCCCGCGCCGGGTCCGCGCCCCGCACGACCTGCTCCCGGCCTGAGGACCCGTGACCGCCGCCCCGCTCTCCCGGGGCGGCGGTCACGGGCGCTCCGGGGCCCTCCCGGCGGGCCCGGTACGGTGGCCGGAACAGCGAGCCGCACCACCCGAAGGGACCGAGTGACCGTGCCGACCGGAACCCCCGACGTACTCCTCCGGACAGAGGGCCGCGCCGGGTTCGTCACCCTGAACCGGCCCCGCGCCATCAACGCGCTCACCCACGCCATGGTCCTCGCCGTGGACGCCGCCCTCACGGAGTGGGAACACGACCCGGCCGTCACCACCGTCGTCCTCGAAGGGGCGGGGGAGCGGGGCCTGTGCGCCGGGGGCGACATCCGGGCCATCCACGACGACGCCCGCGCCGGAGGCGCCGCGTCGGCGGCCTTCTGGCGGGACGAGTACCGGCTCAACGCCCGGATCGCCCGCTACCCCAAGCCCTACGTCGCCCTCATGGACGGCATCGTCATGGGCGGCGGCGTCGGGCTCTCCGCCCACGGCTCCCACCGCGTCGTCACCGAACGCTCGCGGGTCGCCATGCCCGAGACCGGCATCGGCTTCGTCCCCGACGTCGGCGGCACGTACCTCCTCGGGCGCGCCCCCGGCGAACTCGGCACCCACCTCGCCCTCACCGGCGACCGGGTCGGCGCCGCCGACGCGATCCTCACCGGCCTCGCCGACCGGTACGTCCCCGCCGCCGCGCTCCCCGCCCTGGCCGGGGAGCTGACACGGCTGCCCGCCGACGAGGCCCTCGCCCGGCACGCGGCCACGCCCCCGCCGGGCGTCCTCCCGGAACAGCGGGAGTGGATCGACGCCTGCTATACCGCCCCCGCCGTCGAGGAGATCGTCGAGCGGCTCTTCGGCACCGGCGTACCCGCGGCCGAGGAGGCGGCCACCACCCTCCTCGCGAAGTCCCCGACCGCTCTCAAGACGACGCTCGCCGCCCTCCGTCGCTCCCGCGCCCTCGCCACCCTGGAGGAGGTCCTGGACCTGGAGTACCGCGTCTCCCGCGCCGCCCTGGCCACCCCCGACCTGGTGGAGGGCATCCGTGCCCAGGTGATCGACAAGGACCGCGCCCCGCGCTGGCGCCCCGCCACCCTCGCCGAGGTCACCGACGCGGACGTGGCCCGCCACTTCGCCGCACCCGCCGACGGCGACCTGGGCCTCGCCGCCGGCCTCCCGGCGGCCCCCTGAGGGAGGACGACACCGCGGGCGGATTCCGGGGGCCGGCGCGATCCCGGCCCGCCACCGCGGTACTGGACGAACAGTTCCGGTGTGTTCGGTGATCGATGGCGGTCGGCGTCCAGGTCGAGCGGCCAGCGCTCGCCCGCATGGAGCACCCGTTGTCGTACCCCGTGGCCACGGCCCGGACCGTGGCCGGAGACGATCGCGTACGGGCCCGAGCGGACTCGTTCGCCCGGGCCCGGATCGAGCTGTGGCCCGGGCACCGCGCGGACTACCGCCACTCGGATCGGTAGGAGCCCACTTCGTCCAGATGGGTCACGCCGGGCTGCTCCGTACAGATCTCGCTCAGGGCGGCGCGATAGCGCTGGAAGGAAGGCAGCCGGTGGTGCGGGGCCTCCACCGGGTCGCCCTCGGACTCGATCAGGGCCAGAAAACCGCCGCTGTCGTCGAGGCGGAAGGTGTCGTAGCGCAGACCGGACGGGCGGAGGCGTTCGAGGTCCGCGTAGACGGCGCGCAGCAATTCCACGCTCTGCTCCACCCGTTCCGGCCTGACGGTGTATCGGATCATCACGCGCATGCTGCCCCCGTTCCCCGTGGCGCATCGGTCGATGCGTTTTCATCGGACAGCCTGTCTTTCGTGAGACATGCTGTCAAGCGAATGCTAGAGTGCGGAACCATGCCCCCGACTCGGAAGTACGAACAGCGGCTGCGCGCCCGGGCCGCGGAGGAGACGAGGCGCCGCATTCTCGACGCCGCCCACCAACGCCTGCGCGAGGCGCCGTCCGAGCCGGTCGGCGTGGACAAGGTCGCCAAGCTCGCTGAGGTGTCCCGTTCCACCGTCTACGCGGTCTTCGGTTCACGCGCGGGCCTGTTCGACGCGCTCGGCATGGACCTGCTCGAGCGCGGCGGATTCACCGAGATGGTGCGCGGGGTGCTCCACCCTGATGCCCGGGAGGGCCTGCGCCGCGGCGTCCACGGCAACGTGCTGATGTACGCGGCGCACCGGGACGTGCTGCGCGCACTGTTCTCGATGGCACAGCTCGAAGCCGAAGCGGTCGCCGGCGCGGTACGGCGCCTCGAACGCGGACGCGCCGAAGGCATGAACGGCCTTGCCGGCCGACTCGCCGAGCAGGGCGTGCTCCGCGGCGGCCTCACCGCCGCCCAGGCCGCCGACGTGCTGTGGCTGCTGACCGGCTTCGACAGCTTCGACCTGCTCTACACCGGCCGCGCACTGCCCCTCGACCGCGTCAGCG
Source organism: Streptomyces sp. NPDC001744 (assembly GCF_042892575.1). Lineage (NCBI taxonomy): Bacteria > Bacillati > Actinomycetota > Actinomycetes > Kitasatosporales > Streptomycetaceae > Streptomyces > Streptomyces sp. NPDC001744. Next base: position 110,263 of record NZ_JBIAUG010000003.1, on the reverse strand, counting down.
CGATCCTCGTCAGCACCGCCGAGCACGCCTTGTGCTCCTGAGGGGGCGGCGCACGTCCGGCGAACGGGCGTGACCGACCCGTCGTGCACCCCCGTCCCACAGACCTTCGGCCACCAGAGGAAAGGCCGGGAACCCGATGCCCTCCCCTGGTTCCTTCGCTTCGACCGTGCCCGCGACACCCCCCGGGGCCTGTCCGGCCGATCACGTCGGACCGCTCGGCGCCGTGGGGCCGGAGCGCGGGCAGGCTGCCCGCGCTCTGCAGCCGATGAGCGGGGACATAGGATCGCGGGCATGGGCATGCGACAGGACATCGAAGAACTGGTGGAGGAAGCCGAACGGCAGATCCGCGAGCACAAATGGGTCCTGTCGGCCAACGACCGTACCGTCGCGGCGCGGGCCGCCGCAGATCTGCGCGCCGTCGTGGACAGCCCTCGGTCTCAGCAGGAGCTGCCCGAGGTCACCCGGCTGGGACACCTGCGGGAAGCGCTTGCCGCTGTGGCCATTGCCCTCGCCCACGTACACGGAAGCATGGCCTGGTTCCTCGGTGCGGCTGCCACCGCCCTCACCCCGATCCTGCACTGGCGTGCCGTACCCGCCGGGCACGGTCCCACCTTCGGCGCCGTCTCTCCGACCCTCCAGCAATACGCGGAAGCCGAAGAGGCGATCCGCCGGCTCCACAGCACCCTCGCCCGCATCGCCACCGCCTGACCCCGCCGGGGAGCGTCACGATCGCCCGGACAGGACCTGGCCGGTTCGTTCGGATCACTTCCGGGCGGCGCGGCGGTACGAAGCCGGCGCCGTCGCGGGCTCCACGCCGCCGCCGAGGGCGGCCGGTTCGCCCAGGGCTCCGGCCGCCGTCCGCCACGCCTCGGTGACGGCCCCGTGCGCGAGCGCCGTCGCCTCCGCCACGTCCCCGGGCAGGGTCAGCGGCGCCCCGATGTGGACGTGGAGGCCGGGCCTGCGGACGGGCGCCGTGAGCACCCCGGCGAGCTGCTTCACCCGCCCGCCGGAGGTGATCCGCCGGGCACCCGCCTGCCCGATCGGTACGACCTGCGCCCCGGTGGCCAGGGCGAGGCGGGCGAGCCCGGTCCGGAAGACCTCCGGCGGGTTCTCGGCGGCGTCCCGGCGCGGCGGGATGCGCCCCTCCGCGTACAGCATCACGTGCCGCCCCGACGCGAGCGCGACCGCCGCGTGGTCGAGGGCGGTCGCGGCACGCGCCGACCCCCGGTGCACCGGGACGTGCCCCTCCCAGGCCAGGGCCCGTCCGAGGACCGGGACCCTCCAGAGCCCCGAGGCGGCCATCAGGACCGGCTCGACCGCCAGCCGCCGCCGGAGCGCGGCGAGTACGAGCGCCGGGTCCGCGAGCGAGGTGTGGTTCACGACCAGGATGCTGCCGGGCGCGAGACGCGCCCCGGGGTCGGCGGTGACGGTCAGCCGCCCGAAGAACGGAACGACGCGGGCGGCGATGCGGCTGAGCACGGAGGGCCCCCTGGAGCCGAGGAGGATGCGTTGACGCCGTCATCGTCGCGGGCCGCCGGGGCCCCGGCATGGGCGGACGTACTCAACTTCCGTACTCACCCCCGTCCGGGGCGGGAGCCGGTGGTCCGGCCCGTCTCCGGCCGGTCTAGGCTGACCCCGAGGCCCGGCACGAACGCCCGGCACGACGGGCGGCGCGGGGAGGTGCGGGCGGTGGGGCGTTCCACGCGGCGGCTCGCGGCCCTCCTGCCCGTGCTGCTCTGCGCGCTCTGGTCCCTCTTCCTCGCCCCCGTCTCCGCCGCGGCCGCCCCGGCGCCCGTCTCCGCCGGAGCCGTCCCGGCCCCCACGACCGCCCGGGCCGTCCCGGTCGCGGGCCCGCCGGACCGTACGGCCCCGGCCCCCGGACCTGCCCACCGCCTCGCACCGCCGGAACCGCACCTCTCGCCCGTCGCCGTCGCCGGGTTCCCGGCCGCCGTCGAGCACTCCGTGCGCTTCCCGGCGCCTCCCGCCGCCCCCACGGCCGCGCCCGTCGGCTCCTCCCCGCCCGTACGGGGGCTCCTCGCCGGTGATCCCCGCCGCGAGCGGGCGCCGCCCGGCGGCCCCCACGTCCCGAGGGACCCCCGCGGTCCTCCCTCCACCCGGCACAGCTGACGTTCCTCCGCGTCGCCGTCCGGGGCACCGGCATGTCCACGGACCGGTCGCCGACGCGCATCCGACCGTACGTCCGGCACGGGAACGGTCCGCGCGCCCTTCCGGGGCGCGCGCCGGCCCGTGCGCTGCCTGTGGAGTACCCATGTCCTCTCGTGCCGCGCTCTGGCGCGCGCTCCTCGCGCTCGCCGTCGTCGCGCTCTCCCTCTGGATCACCCTGACCACCCCGCCCCGCCTCGGGCTCGACCTGCGGGGCGGCACCCGCATCGTCCTCCAGACCGAGGACGGCCCCACCGTCCGCGCCGACGCCGCCGCCACCGACCGCGCCCTGGAGGTGCTCCGCAGGCGCGTCGACGGCCTCGGCGTCGCGGAGCCGTCGCTCGCCCGTTCCGGCGAACGGCGCATCGTCGTCGAACTGCCGGGCCTGCGCGACCCGCGCCAGGCCGCCGCGACCATCGGCCGTACGGCACAGCTCACCTTCCACGCCGTCACCGGCGAGGCCCCGGGACCGGCCGGGCCGGCCGCCGCCGACGGGACGCGCGTCCTCGCCGACCCCGACGGGCCCGGCCGCTTCCTCTCCCTGGCGGCGCCCGCCCTCACCGGCGACGGCGTCAAGGGCGCGGAAGCCGTCCTGGACAGCACGAGCGGCCGGGGCTGGACCGTCGACCTCTCCTTCCGGGACGGGGCCGCGGGCGACTGGGCGCGGATCACCGGCGACGCCGCCTGCGCCGCCCAGGGCGATCCGGCCCGCAGGGTCGCGATCGTCCTGGACGACAAGATCGTCTCCGCCCCCGGCATGGAGGCGGGCGTCCCCTGCGGGGCGGGCATCGGCGGCGGTTCCGCGCAGATCACCGGCGGCTTCTCCGGCCAGGAGGCGCGCGACCTCGCCGCCCTCGTCCAGGGCGGCGCGCTGCCCGTCCCCGTGACGACGGTCGAGCAGAGCACCGTGGGCCCGACGCTCGGCGCGGAGGCGATCCGGGCCAGCGCCCTCGCGGCGGTGATCGGCCTCGCCTGCACCGGACTCTTCGTGATCGTCGTATACCGGCTCCTCGGCCTCCTCGCCACCGTCGCCCTGCTGCTGTACGGACTGATCTCGTACGCCGCCGTGGTCGCCCTGGGCGCCACCCTCACCCTGCCCGGCCTCGCCGGTTTCGTCCTGGCCATCGGCATCGCCGTCGACGCGAACGTCCTGGTCTTCGAACGGGCCAGGGAGGAGTACGCCGCCCTGGGCCGGACCGCCGGGCGGGACCTGCGACGGCCGGTGACGACGGCGTTCGGCAAGGTGTGGAGCGCGGTCGCGGACTCCCACATCACCACCCTGCTCGCGGCCGGCCTGCTGTTCGTCTTCGCCACGGGCCCGGTCAAGGGCTTCGGCGTGACGCTCGCCGTCGGCGTGGTGACCTCGATCCTCACCGCCATGGTGATCACCCGGCTCCTCGCCGACCTGACGCTCCGGCTGCCCGCGGTGCGCAGGCGCCCCGCGGTGACCGGCATGGCCGCGCTCGGCCGGCTGCGGACCCGGCTGAACCGCCGCGTCCCGCGCCTGACGGCCCACCGCCGCCGCTGGCTGACCGGCTGCGCCGCGCTCCTGCTCGTCGCCCTCGCCGGAATCGGCGTCCGGGGCATGGAGTTCGGCGTCGAGTTCACCGGCGGCCGGGTCGTCCAGTACGCGGCGGAGCGCCCGGTGGACGCCGACGCCGCCCGCGCGGCCGTCACGGCCGCCGGCTTTCCCGACGCCGTCGTGCAGACGGCCGGCGACGGCGACGTGTCGGTGCGGGTGAAGGAGACCGGGGACGGCGAGCAGGAGGAGATCGAGAAGGCGCTCTCCGGGATCGCGGGCCCGGTGACGGTGGAACGGGACGACCTGATCGGCCCGAGCCTGGGCGACGAACTGCGCACCCACGCCCTGATCGCGCTCGGCCTGGCGGTGGCGGCGCAGCTCCTCTACCTGACGGTGCGGTTCCGCTGGACGTACGCCACGGCCACCGTCGCGGCCATGACCCAGGACGTCCTGCTCGTGGTCGGCCTGTTCGCCTGGCTGGGCAAGCCGGTGGACAGCGTCTTCCTGGCGGCGCTGCTGACCGTCGTCGGCTACTCCGTCAACGACTCGGTCGTGGTCCTGGACCGGCTGCGGGAACTGCGGCGGCGCGGCGGCGGCGTACCGCTGTCCGACCTGGCCGACCGGGCGGTGGCCCAGACCCTCCCGCGCACCGTCAACACGGGCATGGGCGCGCTCTTCGTCCTGGTGGCGCTCGCCGTCCTGGGCGGGGACTCGCTCACGGACTTCTCGATCGCGCTGCTCGCGGGCGTCGTCCTGGGCATGGCGTCCACCGTCTTCACCGCGATCCCGCTCGCCGTCGCCCTGGAGACCCGCCATCCGGCTCCCGCGCCCGTCGCCGCGCCGCGCCGGCGCGTGGGTGCCGTCGTCTGATCCCGCGGCCCGCCGCCCCGCCCCTTTCCGCGCTTTCCGCGCGGGAAGGGGCGGGGCCCGTCGGCGGGCGGGGTTCAGCCCAGTTCGGCCTCGACCAGGTCGGCGGCGCGGCGCGCGCCGCCCTCGCGGGCCATGGAATCCTGGATCTCACGGGCGCGGCGGGCCACGCCGGGATCGTCCACGAGCGAGAGCACGGCCTCCCGCAGCCGTCGGGGAGTCACCTCCTCCATCGGCAGGTGCCGCGCCACGCCCAGGGAGGCGAGCACGTCGGCGTTCCCGAACTGATCGGTGGCCAGGGGCACGGCCACCATGGGGGTGGCGGTGGCCAGGCCCTCCTGGCTGCCGCCCGCGCCCGCGTGGGTGACGAAGGCGTCGGCCTGCCGCAGGATCGCCAGCTGGGGCACCCAGGAGTGCGCCTCGACGTTGCCGGGCAGGACGCCCAGCTCCTCCGGGTCGACGAACTTCCCGATCTGCAGGACGACGTGCCAGCCCGGAAGGCCGCCGAACGCCTCGACGCACGCCCGGTAGAAGCCGGGCTGCTTGGTGAGGGCGGAGCCAAGGGAGACCAGGAGCACCCTCTCCGCACCGGCCGGCCGGTGCCACTCGCCCTGGTCGGCGCGCTCGCCCTGGCAGGCGCCGACGAACGTGTACACGTTCTCGTCGACCCGGTCGGCGTGCGGCTGGAGGGCGCGCGGGACGAGGACGATCGCGCGGCGCGGGCGGGCGACGAAGCGGTCGGGGTGGGTGTCGATGCCGTGCTCGGCGAGCCATGCCCCGAACCTCGCGTAGTACGCCCTGCCGCGGGGCGACGCCATCAGTCCGGCGTACATCGGTTCGGCGACCTCCTCCTCGTAGCCCTCCCACGGCACCAGGTGGGACCAGAGGGAGACGGCGGGGACGCCCCAGACGTGGGCGAGGACGGGCGCCGGGTACGACGCGACGTCGTGGAGCACGAGGTCGGGCCGGTCCCCTTCGAACGCCTTCGCGAGCTGCGGGAGCGTCTGCACGGCGTCGGCCAGGAACGGTTCGAGGTGGTCGATCGGCTCCGTGCCCCAGGCGTCCGGGTCCTCGTCGGTCGGCAGGACCGAGGTGTGCACGACGGGCGTGGCGCCGGTCGCCGCGACCTTCTCGGCGAAGGACGCGGGGACGGCGTAACTGACGCGGTGGCCCCGGGCGACGAGTTCGCGGACGACCTCCAGGCTCGGGTTCACGTGGCCGTGGGCGGCGATGGAGAACATGGCGATGTGCGCGGGGGAGGTGGTGGTCATGGGGATCACCTTAAGCGAGACGAAACGTCTCGTCTAGCCCCTGTGGGGCCGTCACCGCACCCTCTCCCCGCCGCCCGGCCGGACCGGGCCCGGGGGCCTCCAGTCGGCGTGCCGCAGGACGGCGCGCAGGGCGGCGCGGGACGGGGCCGCCCGGAGGGCCGCGTTGCGCAGGGGGACCGCGAGGGGGTGGGAGAGCCCCTGTCCCATCCGGCCGGCCCGGCGGGCCGCGCGGGCGACGGCCTGGCTGCGCGGACGCCGTTCGGCGTCGTACCGGAGCAGCGCGGCGTCCACGGTGGGTCCGGCGGCGAGCGCGGCGGCCAGGGTCACCGCGTCCTCCAGGGCCTGGCAGGCGCCCTGCCCCAGGTTCGGGGTCATGGCGTGGGCCGCGTCGCCGAGGAGGACGACGCGTCCGGAGGCGAACGACGGCAGGGGGGTGACGAGTTCGTGGATGTCGTGGTGCAGCACGGCGTCCGGACGGGTCGCGGCGAGCAGCGCCGGGACCGGCGCGTGCCAGTCCCGGAAGCGGTGGCGCAGTACGGCCAGGGGGTCCGGATGGCGCACCCCCGGCGGGGAGTTGAGGACGGCGTGCCACTCCGCCCGCCCGTCGGCGAAGACGATGTGCCCGAACTCGGCGCCCCTGCCCCACGTCAGCTCGAAGTCGGAGTCCAGGGGGAGCTCCCCGTCCGTGACGGCGCGCAGCACGGTGGCTCCGCTGTAGGCGGGGCCCGGGTGGCCGGGGAAGAGGTGTGCGCGGAGCGCGCTGTTCACGCCGTCGGCCGCCACGACCAGGTCCGCCTCCCGGGTGCCGTCCCCGGTGGCCACGCCCGCCCGGCCGGGACCCGTGCGGACGAGGGAGGTCGCCTCCGCCCCGGTGACCAGGCACCCGGCGGGCAGCGCGGCGCGCAGCAGGCGGTGCAGCGCGGCGCGCGGGATGCCGACGATCGGCGTGCCGAGCGCCCGCTCCAGGGCGGCTCCGTCCATCCGGGCCAGCCATTTGCCGTCCGGCGTGCGGGTGCCCCCGGTGTACTGGGGCCGGGCGGCCCCGCGCACCGCCGCGCCGACCCCGAGGGCGTCCAGGGCGCGGATGCCGTTGGCGTGCAGGGAGATGCCCGCGCCGGCGTCGCCGAGGGCGGCGGCGCGTTCGAGGACGGTCACTTCCCACCCGGCGAGCCGCAGTCCGATCGCGGCGGCGAGCCCCCCGATCCCTCCGCCGACCACCACGGCGTTCCCGTTCACCCGGGCCCCCTCTCCAGATCCTCTACAGGTGTAGAAGATCGTACGCCCTTCTTCTGCGGGTGTAGAAAAGGGGGATGGCCGCCACCCGACGCACCCTCCTCGCCGACACCGCCATCGACGTCCTCGCCGAACACGGGGTGCGGGGGCTCACCCACCGCGCGGTGGACCGGGCCGCCGGACTGCCGGACGGCACCACCTCCGCGTACCACCGCACCCGCCACTCCCTGCTGACCGCGCTCGTGCGGCGCCTGGTCGAGCGCGACCAGGCGGAGATCCGGGAGGCGGGGGAGCGGTACGGCACCCCGCGCGACGCCGAGCAACTCGTCGCCGGACTCACCGCCTTCGCGGGCGGACGGCTCACGGGCGAGGGCCGCCGCCGCTCCCTCGCGCGCTACGCGTGCGCCCTCGAAGGCGTGCGCCATCCCGAACTGCGGGAGATCCTCGTGCCCCGCGAGAACCCGGCCCTGCGGTCGGTCCGGGACTTCCTGGCCGCGCGCGGCCTCCCGGACGCCCGCGAACGGACCGTCACCCTGCTCGTCTGCGTCGACGGCCTGGTCTTCGACCGCCTGGTCAACGGCGGGACCGTGACCGCCGACGAGGTCCGCCGCCTGGTGGCGGCCGCCCTGGACTGAGGGGTTCCGGGGCGCGCGGCTCCGGGCGGGGACGTCTTCGGCGCCGGGGCGCCCTCCGTCCGTACGGCGTTCGCCGTCCGGAGGCGCACACGTCTCCCCATGGTGACATGGGCATGCCACGATGGCGCGTACCGCACGACGACGCCCGCCCGACCCAAGGGGACGCAGTGAAGACATCCGCGTACGCCGCCCGGAGCGCCCTCGCCCTCGCCGGCGCCCTCACGCTGCTCGTCGCCCTGCCGGGCAGCGCGCTCGCCGCACCGCCTCCCGCGCTGCCCTCCGCCGCCGACGCCCTCGAACGGTCGTTCCAGCCGGCCTTCGACTACGACACGGACGGCTGCTACCCCACCCCCGCCATCGGACCGGACGGCACGCTCAACGGCGGTCTCAACCCGTCGGGCGCCCTCAACGGTCAGTGCCGCGACGCCTCCGACCTCGCCTCCACCAACGCCTACGCGCGCGCGAAGTGCAACAACGGCTGGTGCGCGATCCTCTACGGCCTCTACTTCGAGAAGGACCAGGCGGTGGCCGGCAGCGGCCTCGGCGGCCACCGGCACGACTGGGAGCACGTCGTGGTGTGGGTGAGCAACGGCCGGGCGGAGTACGTCTCCACCTCCGCCCACGGCGACTTCCGCACCTACGGCCGCGACCGGATCCGCTGGGACGGCGACCACCCCAAGGTCGTCTACCACAAGGACGGCATCGGCACCCACTGCTTCCGCCCCGCCAACACCAACGACGAACCGCCCGAGAACCACCGGGGCACCTGGCAGTTCCCGGCCCTGGTCGGCTGGAACGGCTACCCCGCCGGAATCCGCGAGAAGCTCGTCTCGGCCGACTTCGGCAGCGCGCACTTCGGCCTCAAGGACGGCAGTTTCGCCGCCCACCTCGCCAAGGCCCTGCCGGCCGGGATCGCCTTCGACCCCAACGGCTGAACCGGCCCCGGTTCCCGCCGGGCGAGCGGCGACCGCCCCACCCGAGGCCCGCCCGGGACGCCGCGCGCCGGCCCGGCGGCCGGGCCCCCGTCACCGGCCGGCGCGCGGCACCGGGCCGTCCGGGGACCCCGCGGCCCCGGCGGGCTTCCGGGCCTCGATCAGGGTCCGCGCGGAATGGGCGACGAACGGCCCCTCCGCGCGGATCAGCGCGTCGAGCTCCCGCAGCCGGTCCAGGTGGGCCCCGACCGTGAACCCCGGGACGATCCAGACGACCTTGCGCAGGAACCAGACGACCGCGCCGATGTCGTGGAACTCCATCCGCAGCCGTTCGGCGCGCAGGTCCACGACGTCGAGACCGGCCGCCCGGGCCGCCGCGGCCTCGTCGTCGGGGTGGCGTTCCCGGGCCGCCTCCGGCTGCGGCCCGAGGAAGTACTCCACCACCTCCCAGACGCTGGCGGGTCCGACGTGCTGGGCGAAGTAGGTGCCGCCCGGCCGCAGGACACGGGCGATCTCCGACCACCACACGGTGGCCGGGTGCCGGCTGGTCACCAGGTCGAAGGCGGCGTCGCCGAAGGGCAGCGGCGGTTCGTCGGGGTCGGCGACGAGCACCACCCCGCGCGGGTGGAGGAGTTCGGTGGCCCTGGCGACGTTCGGGGGCCACGACTCGGTGGCGGCCGTCGTCGGCGGAAGCACCGGCACACCGGCCAGGACCTCACCGCCGCCGGTCTGGACGTCGAGCGCCGCCGAGGCCCTCGCGAGCCGGTCGGCGAGGAGCCGGTGGTAGCCCCAGGAAGGGCGCTGCTCGGTCGCCCGCCCGTCGAGCCAGGAGAAGTCCCAGCCGTCCACCGGCGCCCCGGCGGCCTCCGCGACGAGTTCTTCGAAAGTCCGTGTCATCCCTCCATCATCACGTTTCCGCGAACCGCCCCCGCGCACCGGCCCGCCGGACCGCGGGCCGCGTGGCGCGGAACCGCTTCCGCGGCCGGGGAGGGGCCGGGGGAGGGGCCGGAGCCCGACCGCCCCGTGGTCACGCGCGCTCCCGACGGGCACAGTGGGGGCACCACCGGGGCGGTCCGAGCGCCCCGGGGACGGGAAGGGACGGACATGCCCCCGCACTTCGGCGACTACCAGAACGAGATCTACTTCGAGGGGCTCTTCGGCGTCGTCCCCCGGTTCCCCGTGTCCTCCGCCGAGCTGGAGGAGAGGGCGCGGGCCGCGCTGCCGCCCTCGCTGTGGTCCTACGTGGCGGGCGGCGCGGGCGACGAGCACACCCAACGGGCCAACACCGATGCCTTCCGGGCGTGGGGCCTCGTCCCGCGCATGATGGCCGGCGCCGACCGGCGCGACCTCTCGGTCGACCTCTTCGGCACGAAGCTGCCCTCGCCGCTGTTCATGGCGCCCGTCGGCGTCATAGGACTCTGCGCCCAGGACGGGCACGGCGACCTGGCGACCGCCCGCGCCGCCGCCCGTACCGGCGTACCGATGATCGCCTCCACGCTCACCGTCGACCCCCTGGAGGAGGTCGCCGCCGAACTGGGCGGCACCCCCGGTCTCTTCCAGCTCTACACGCCCACCGACCGGGCCCTCGCGGAGAGCCTGGTGCACCGCGCCGAGGCGGCCGGCTTCCGGGGCATCGTCGTCACGCTCGACACCTGGGTCACCGGCTGGCGCCCGCGCGACCTCGCCACCGGGAACTTCCCCCAGCTCCGCGGACACTGCCTGGCCAACTACACCTCCGACCCGGTCTTCCGCGCCCGCCTCGCCAAGCCCCCCGAGGAGGACCCGCGCGCCGCCGTCATGGAGTGGGCGGGCGTCTTCGGCAAACCGCTCGTCTGGGACGACCTCGCGTGGCTGCGCTCCCTCACCGACCTGCCGCTCCTCCTCAAGGGACTCTGCCACCCCGAGGACGTCCGCCGGGCCAGGGACGGCGGGATCGACGGCGTCTACTGCTCCAACCACGGCGGACGCCAGGCCGACGGCGGGCTGCCCGCCCTCGACGCCCTGCCCGGGGTGGTCGCCGCCGCCGACGGCCTGCCGGTCCTCTTCGACTCCGGCGTCCGCACCGGGGCCGACGTCGTCAAGGCCCTCGCCCTCGGCGCCACGGCGGTCGGCGTCGGCCGCCCGTACGCGTACGGACTCGCCCTCGGCGGTACGGACGGCGTCGTCCACGTCCTGCGCTCGCTCCTCGCCGAGGCCGACCTGATCATGGCCGTCGACGGTTATCCCACCCTCGCCGACCTGCGCGCGGACGGGGCCCTGCGCCCCGTCCGTCCCGTTCCCCCGGAGGCCGGTACGGACGGCCGGGGCGGTCAGGACGGGCGGCGCGCGCGTGCCGCGAGGGAGACGACCTTCTGACGGCGCTCCTGGCGCTCGCGCGTGTGCCGGTCCAGTTCCTCCATGAGCCGGCGACCGCGATGGTCCGGATCGAGTTCGTTCAGGACGCGGTCGATCTCGGTCAGCAGCGCCCCGTACAGCTGCCAGCGCTCCGGATCGCCGACCGCGTCCGCCTTCAGGAGCCCGGCGGCGTGGTCACGGGCGGCACGGGCCGCGTCGAGCTCCTCGGCGAGCCGGTGCTCCGCCGTCTCCGCGCCGGAACTGGAGTGCGAGGTGACGAGGACCGCGAAGCTGACGAGGGTGTCCCCGAGGTACCGCACCGTCTCCTGGAGGGAGAGGGCCGTCTCCCGGCGGAAGAGCACCGCTCCGTTCCGCTCGCGGGCCAGGTCCGTCAGGGTACGGGTGAGCACGCGCAGCACCACGGCGGAGATCTCCAGGGTGTCAAGCCCCGTCCGCAGCACGATCCGGTGCAGCACCCCCTCCTTCACGCGCGGGTTCAGGCGCAGGCTGTCCTCCGCCTGCCGCAGGGCCGCGTCCACGTCGGCGACGTCGTTGTCCAGACGCCGCGCCTCGTAGAGCCGGGCCGCCGCCAGGTCCACGGACGACGGCGCGTCCGGGTCGGCGAGCGGGTCGGGCTCGGCGGGCACGTCCGGGTCCGTCAGCTCCTCGCCGATGCCGAGGAGGAGCTGCCGCATCCGCCGGGCCAGGTCCACGATCGACTCCCCGGCGGTGTCCACCCAGACCGGCGGCACCAGCACCACGTTGAACAGCATGCCGACGACCGCGCCGATCAGGGTCTCCAGGACGCGGTCCCAGGCGGTGTCGGCGACCTGGGTGACCCCGAGGACCAGCATCGCGCTGATCGCCACCTCGACGAGGAACTCCTCCGCCCGGACGATCCGTCCCACCACCAGCGCCGCCAGGATGATCAGCGCGAGGCTCCACCACGTCAGGCCGACGAGCACGCTGAACGCGATGGCGATGAGGACGCCGACCACGACGGCGTTCACCCGCCGCAGACTCATCACGAGCGTCGAGTACAGCGTCACCTGCACCACGAGCAGCGCCGTCAGCGGAGCGGTCAGCGGGGCCGGTTCGGAACTGAGGTGGAGGGCGACGACGTACGAGATCGTCGCCGCCACGGTGGAACGCAGGGTCTGGACCACGAAGGGGTCCCGCCGCTGGCGCTCCCACCACTGCCACGGGCGCGAGGCGCGCAGCGCGGCGAGCGGAACGGAGCGGTGGGGCATGACGTACTCCTCCTCCGGTGTGCGGGGGACGCGTCCCGGACCGGACGCGATCTTGCGCCGCCTACCCGCCCCGACGGCTTCGCACCGCGATGCTCCGTGGTGCCGGCCCGGGAAGGCGCGCCGACGCGCCGACGGGGCCCGAGAATCCTGGGACCGGACCGGACGACTGAACGGGACCGTTCCGGGTAGCCGCCGGGTGCCCGTGGCGTCCGCCGGACGCCTCCGACCTGTACCCCGCGCGCCCGTACCCCGTACTCCGCGCCGCTCCGTGCCCCGTGAGGAGAACCGACCATGGACCGCGACCGCGCAGCGCTCTTCGACGTCGACGGCACCCTTGCCGACACCAACCACCTGCACGCCGTCGCCTGGTGGGAAGCGCTCCGCCAGAGCGGTCACCGGGTGACCACGCACGCCGTGCACCGGGCCATCGGCCTGCCGGGCGGGCGGCTCCTCGACCATCTGCTCGGGCAGGAGCGCGACCGGTCGGGCGACGAGGACCTCAGCACCGCGCACGACGTCCTCTACGGGACGTACTTCGAACGGCTCCAGGCCTTCGACGGCGCCGCCGACCTGCTGCGGAAGCTCGCGGGCGACGGCTGGAAGGTGGTCCTGGTGACCTCGGCCAAGAGCCGCGAGCTGGCGGCGCTGCGCCGGGCGATCGACGCGGACGACGCCATCACGGACACGGCCACCTCCGACGACGTGGACGAGGGCAAGCCCGCCCCCGATCCCGTCGAGCACGCCCTCTCCCTGGTGGACGTGCCGGCCGGGCGGGCGGTGTTCGTCGGGGACAGCGTCTGGGACATGAAGGCCGCGCGCCGCGCCGGAGTGGTGGTCGCCGGAGTGCTGTGCGGCGGCATCCCGGAGGCCGACCTCACCGGGGCGGGCGCCGCCGCCGTCTACGAGGGCCCGGCCGACCTCCTCGCCCGGCTCGGCACCAGCCCCTTCGCCTCCGTGGCGGCCGGCTGAGACAGGGCGCGGCGGGAAGGGCGTCAGCGGCCCACGAGTACATGCTCCTCGGCCGCCGCCGCGCCGGCCGCGGGCGCCCGGCGCTCCAGCGCGGCGGACCAGAGGGCGAGGCCGAGGGCGCCGGTGGCGAGGACGGCGCCGACCCAGTTCGGGGCGGTGTAGCCGAAGCCGGCGGCGATGACGAGGCCGCCGAGCCAGGCGGCGAGCGCGTTGCCGAGGTTGAAGGCGCCGATGTTGACGGCGGAGGCCAGGGTGGGCGCGCCGTGCGCCTGGTCGAGGACGCGCTTCTGCAGCGGCGGCACCGTGGCGAAGCCGAGCGCCCCGACGAGGAGGACGGTGATCGCGGCGAGGACCTTGTGGTGGGCGGTCACGGTGAACAGCGCGAGGACGACCGCGAGCCCCCCGAGGGTGGTGTGGAGGAGGGGCATGGGCGCGCGGTCCGCGTACCGGCCGCCGAGCAGGTTGCCGAGGAACATGCCGACGCCGAAGAGGACGAGCAGCCAGGTGACCGCGCCGTCGGAGTAGCCGGCGACCCCGGTCATCATCGGCGCGATGTAGGTGATCGCGGCGAAGACCCCGCCGAAGCCGAGGACGGTCATCGCCATCGCGAGCAGCACCTGCGGGTTGCGGAACGCCGTCAGCTCCCCGCGCAGCCGGACGCCCTCGGGGCGGGGCAGGGCGGGTACGAGCTTGAGGATGCCGAGCAGGCCGGCCACGCCGAGCGCGGCGACGAGCGCGAAGGTGGCGCGCCAGCCGATCGTCTGTCCGACGAAGGTGCCGAGCGGGACGCCGACGACGTTGGCGACCGTCAGGCCCGTGAACACGGTGGCGATGGCGCCGGCCTTCTTGTCCGGGGCGACGAGGCCCGCGGCGACGACGGACCCGATGCCGAAGAACGAGCCGTGGGCGAGGGAGGCGATCACGCGGCCGGTCAGCATCACCCCGAAGCTCGGGGCGAGGGCGGAGAGCGCGTTGCCGGCCACGAAGAGGCCCATCAGCAGCATGAGCATCCGCTTGCGGCTCACCTTGTTGCCGAGCGCGGTCAGCAGTGGCGCGCCGACGACGACACCGAGCGCGTAACCGGTGACGAGGAGGCCCGCGGTGGGGATGGAGACGCCGTAGTCGGCGGCGATCCCCGGCAGCAGACCCATGATCACGAACTCGGTCGTGCCGATGCCGAAGGCCCCGACCGCGAGGGCGAGGAGCGCGAGCGACGTGGCCCGCCCGCTTCCGGAATTGCTTGAACGATCCTTTTGCATGCCCTCACAATAATTGCATGCGCGCTATAACGGCAAACGCGGGTATGCCGTGCGATCTGCGTGACGTCGGCCGCGGGACGCACGGAAGCCGCGACCGGGGAACGGCCGCGGCTTCCGGATCCGGCGTACTACCTCAGCGCGTACGCCCGCTGGATCTCCTGCGTCACCTCGTTGCCCGCGTCGTCCCAGGCGCGGACCCGCAGCGTGACGTACCCGCTGGTGCGGGCGGTCGGGGGGTGGACGACCTGGACGCGGTAGGCGCCGTCACCCCGGCGGGACGTCCTCGCCGCCTGCCAGTGCCCGCCGTCGTCGTACGAGACGGACACCTCCACGCCCTTCACGGAACGGCCCGTCAGGCCGTCCTGGTGGCGGGCGCTCACTCCGAAGGCGAAGGACCCGGGGCCGGGGGCGGCGCCCCGGAGGTCGGTCGCCACGTCGTAGTCGAGCTGGAGGAGGGGGAGCGGGGCCTCCTTGCCCTCGGCCGGACGGGGAGCGGTGAAGGACCAGCGGGTGCTGGTGGCCCGCGAGAGGGTGCCCTCGGGGCCGGTGCGCTTCACGTCCAGGTCCAGTTGGTAGCGGCCGTCGTCCCCGCCGGCGGGGAAGAGGCCCCAGGCCCGGGAGCCCTCGGCGAGGACCTGGCCGTCGCGGCGCAGCACGGCGCGGGTCTCGTCGGGGTAGGGGGTGGCCTCGTTCTCGCGGGGCAGGGCGAAGCCGTGGTGGTCGGACGCGCTGTCGGCGAACTCCGGTATGCCGATGTTCAGCTGGTCGCCCTTGCGGTGGGCGAGCCCTTCGACGCCCCGGGGGATCGCCGGGCGCACCACGGGGGCGTACCAGCTCTCCGTGGTGTGCTCACCGGCCCTGTAGGTGCGCAGGCTGCCGAGCATGCCGGTCCCCACGGCCTGGAACGCCCAGGTGTTGCGGGGGTTGACCCAGTGCAGCCACCGGGTGTCGGCGGGACCGCTCAGGTACTCCGTCCGTGCCTGCCCGGTGCGGACGTACCGGGACAGCACGGGGACGCCGATGCTCTGCCACGGGCGGTAGGCGAGACGGTTCTCCGCGGCGTAGCTCGCTCCGCCCGTGTCCGGGTAGCGCGAGACCACGGTGGCCGTGTTCTCCGGACCCACCCGGTGGACCACGCGCTCGGGGACGCGCTGTTCGGAGACCTGCAGGACCTCGTAGAGGTAGGGGCTGTCGGGGGTGCCCTTCAGCTCCAGGACGGTGCCCTGCGCGCGCAGCCGCTGTGCGGCGGCGTGGGGGGCGAACAGCGCGATCGCCGGCAGCCGCGTGCTCACCGGCTGCCAGGGCGTGGGCTGGTACATGTCACCGGTGGCGCTGCTGATGACGGCGGCCGCCGCTCCCGCACGGGCGGCCTCGGCCACCGCCTCGTCGTAGAACGGCCCCTCCAGTGTCACGAGCACCGCGGCACCGCGGACGTCCGTCCCCCGTGCGCGCAGCGCCGCGTAGTCCTCGGGGCGCCCCGGACCGGCATCGACCACCCGCAGGCGCCGCACGCCCTGCACGGCGGGGGAGTTGTGGAGCAGGCGGACGGGAACATCGGTCGCGGCGGAGCCGGAGACCGCCCGTGTGCTGAGCATGGGTGCGGCCAGCTGCCAGCGGGAGGTGAACTCGAAGGCCGTCCCCTCGGGGGCCTCCTCGGTGGGCGTGACGTAGAGGGACTGCCCGCCGCCGAATTCCCTCAGGAAGGAGTTGACGACCTCGTGGTCGCCGTTCTTCCAGTGGGTGAGGAAGTGCAGCGGGCCCCGCTGCACGGCCGGCTTGGGGGTCCGGATCTCCACCGGGACCGCCTTGCGCGCGTCGAGCACCAGGTCCATGTCTCCGCTCACCTGCACGCGGGGGTCGACCACCATGCTGTAGGTGGCGTTCTCCTCCGTGTACTGCGAGATGAGGCCCTGCAGGGAGTACGTCCCTTCCGGCATGTTCACCGTCAGGCTCTGCCCGGCCGCCACCTCCTCGTAGACGTCGGAGCCGCCCGCCGAACCCTGCATGATCAGCGGCGAGATCGCGGCCGGCTTTCCGTCGCGGTCGATGCCGCGCAGCGTGACCTTGTGCGTGACCGGGGTCCTCGCCGCGGAGAGGACGGTGTGCGCGACGGCCTGCCCGTCGGCCGAGGCGGCGGTGAGGAGGCCGCCGTAGGTGCCTTCCGCGAGCGCGGACGCGTCGAGGGTCACGGTCACGTCGGCGGTGCCGTGGGCGGGCACGGTGACCTGCGCGGGGAACTCCAGGACGCCGGCCGGGGCCGGGGAGCCGTAGAGCTTGTCGAAGGTGGCGCCCAGGGTGAGCGCGACGGGCGCGTCGCCGTCGTTGGTGTAGGTGACGCCCACCTTCCGCGGGCCCGCGTCCGGCTCCAGGGAGCCGAAGCCGGTGGTGCCGGTGGCGCGCACCCGCTGGCGCACCGAGCGGGCCACGTCCACCCGGCCGGTGCCCTGTTCGTAGACCGTCCGGTCGGGGGCGGTGCGCGTCGTGCTCATCAACGCGTCCTTGAGCTGCCGGCCGTTCCAGTCGGGGTGCTGCCCGGCCAGGATCGCCGCCGCGCCCGCCACGTGCGGGGTCGCCATGGACGTGCCCGACGCGGCGGTGTAGGACGCGTCCACCGGACGGCCCATAGAGGTGCCGGCGGCGCGGGCGGCGACGATGCCGACGCCGGGAGCGGTGAGGTCGGGCTTGGCACCGTTGTCCCCGGCGCGCGGGCCGCGGCTGGAGAAGGAGGCCAGCGTGTCGTCGCGGTCGACGGCGCCCACGGTCAGGGCCTTCTCCGCGGCGCCCGGGGCGCCCACGGTGTAGTCGCCGCCCGCGTTGCCCGCCGCGACGACGAAGAGGGTGCCGGTCTCCTCGCTCAGGTCGTTGAGGGTGAGGCTGAGGGGGTCCGTGCCGTCGGTGGGCTGGCCGCCCAGGCTCATGCTGACGACGTCGGCGCCCGAGCGGGCGGCCCATTCCATGCCGCCCAGGATGGCGGAGTACGAGCCGGAGCCGTTGTCCTGGAGCACCTTGCCGATCAGCAGCCGTGCCCCCGGTGCCACGCCCTTGTGCGAGCCGCCCGAGGCGGCGCCGCTGCCCGCGACGGTGGAGGCGACGTGGGTGCCGTGGCCGTGGCCGTCGTTCGCGGTGGGGTCGGCGGTGAAGTTGCGCACTTCACCGAGCTTCCCGGCCAGGTCGGGGTGGGTGGCGTCGACGCCGGTGTCCAGGACGGCGACGGTCGCGCCCTTCCCGTCGTACCCGGCCCGCCACGCCTCGGGCGCGCCGATCTGCGCGGTGCTGCGGTCGAGGGAGGCGTGGACCTTCGCGTCCAGCCACAGCTTCTCGACGCCGCCCTCGAAGGCGGCGTTCTTGAGGGAAGAGGCCTTGGGGGCGTTCCGCGCGCCGTTCCCGGCGAGCGCGTCGTCGTCGATGGCCTTCCAGAAGCGCCCGGCCTGCTTCTTGTCCGCCTTCAGCGCCGAGCCGCGCAGGCTCTTGAGGACCAGGCCCTTGCGCGAACCGGTGGGTGCCGCCTTGGCCGCGGGGTCCGTGCCGCCGGTGTAGCGGGCGATCAGCGGGATGGCGGAGCTGTGGGCGTCGTCGTACCCCTGCTCGATCAGGGAGGTGATGTTGAACAGCTGCCGGTCCAGCTTGCCGGAGGAGACGTACGGGAGCGCGGCGCGGGGCAGCACGTACAGCTGCTTGTCGATCTCCAGCTGGGTGAAGTCGGCTTCCGGAGTGCCCGGGGCCGGCTCGACGGAGACGTTCTTCCGGCCGTCGGGGAAGGTCTCCAGGCGTACCCGGTCACCGGTCACGAGCGTGACGGAGGAGACCTGGGGGCGGCCGATGAAATCCGTGCCGGGGGAAGCGGGCGCCGGGGCGGCGCTCGCGCTGAATGGAACGGGGGCCAGGGTGGTGATGAGTACCCCTGCCGCCAGAACGGCGGCAGGGCGAAGCCGTATGTGCATCGGAACCTTTCCAGGGGGCAAGGAAACGGACACGCGGTGCGGCTCCAGACTCGGGACCCCATGATCGCCGCACCAGCCTTTTCGGTGTCGCGCTTATGACATGTCGCTTCTACGACAGGCGACTTGTCCCGCCTCGCCCCAGGTGCCCGACAAACGGCCCCGCCCGCCCCCCGGGCCGACGGGCCCGGCATCGGTCGGCGGGCGGGAGCCCCCGCCGAAAGCCCAGGACCGGCCCCACCGGTACCGGCCGTTCCGCCGGCCCCGGGGACGGCGCGGAAGGCGGCGGTCCCCGCCGTCCGGGCCGGGACCGCCGGTGGCGGGGCTATCGGGTCCGTCCGCGTCCGGTGCCGGGTCCGTCGGGCCGGTGCGGCTGCGGCTGTTGCCGGAAGGCGGGGTCCTGGGCGGGGCCGCGCTTCGGCACGTCCGGACCCCGGGCGGTGGTGCTGCGGGACCGGGCGGCCGCGGCGGAGGGGCGCGCCGGGGACGCGAGGCGCTGGACGTCGGCGGGGCGCAGGATCGGTACCGCGCTCCGCTCGATCCGGGCCAGCCGCTGCGGCCACTCCGGCCCGAGGCCGCCGGTGGCCTCGCGCAGCCGGAGCTGGGTGTCGACGAAGCCCTTGCTCTCGGCCGCCGCGAGGGGGCGGGAGCGCTCGGCCTCGATGCCGTCGCGCAGGGCCGGGGGCGCGGTCCACCGTCCGGAGCCGTCGAGGCCGTTGGTGTAGCGGGGTTCGCCCTCGCCGCGGCGGTAGACGCTCGCCAGGTCGACCAGGGCGCCGCGGTCGACGCGGTCGGCCAGGTCGAGGATGCCCGCGAAGGACTCGTCGGCGTTGGCCTGGACGGTGAGGCGTCCCTGTCCCCGGTCGGCGAGCTGCTCGACGTACCGGTTGACGATCCCCTGGTCGCTCAGGGCCTTAGGCACGCCCATGAACAGGCCCTCGACCCGGGCGCCGGACTGCCGGTAGGCCCGCATCTTGTCCTCCACGGCCTGCGCGTTCTGCGAGGTCTCCTGGATGATCGCGTGGAGTCCGTGGGCGCGGACGTACTCCTCGGCCTGCGCCATCCACGCCCGGCCGTCGGCCCGGGTGTAGGCGGCCATGAGGGTGTCGTCCCGGGCCATCAGCTCGTCGTAGGCGGGGTGGTAGGGCTTGTAGAGGTCGCTGTCGATGTCCGCGAACCCGCCGTGCCGGTCGAGGACGGCCGCGACCGTCTCGGTCACCCGGCTCTTGCCGGCGCCGGGCTGGCCGACCAGGAAGACCACGGTGGGCGTCCGCTGCGGCTCGCGTCCCGCCAGGAGGTCGGGGACGATCCGCTCGCGGAAGATCCGCCGGTTCTCGGCCTCCGGTAACCGGTGGCGCTCGACTTCGGCCGGGTCGATCACGCGGTGCCTCCCCGGACCTGCCGGGCCAGCCGCGCGTAGCGCCGCCGGGCGTCGGCGATCTGCTCCCGGTCGCCGGAGCGCAGCGCCTCGCGCTCGCGGGCGAGCCGGGCCTGGGCCGCGCGTGCCTCCTCGACGACCGCCCGATCCGGGTGCGGCTTGGCCTCCTCGGCGGCGATACGGGCGCTGTAGGCGCCGACCGCGCCGTTCACCGCCTCGATCGCGGCCTCGTACGCGGCCGTCTCCTCGTTGGACCAGGAGTGCGGCTCCAGGGCGTGGGTGACGGAGATCCCGTGGTCGGGCGTGGACATGGTGGCCCCCTTCTCGAAGGTCTTGATCACCAGGGTGGACGAGGCGTACGCCGGAACGGTTCTTTCCGGTCCTCCCGGCGCCGTGCCGCCCGCGCGGGGCCGGGTCCGTCGCGGCCGGGCAGCGGGTTTTGGAAGGCGTCGCACGCCCCGGGGGAGGAGCCCGGTCTCAGAGGCGGCCGTCCAGGAGTTCCCGGATCTCGGCGCCGGTGGCGGGCCCCGTGCCGTGCGCCACCGCCGTCCCCTCCTCCAGGAGGACGTAGGACGGGGCCGACGCGATCCCGTACCGCCCGGTCGCGGCCGGACAGCGCGTCATGTCGGTGCGAACGGTCGTCAGACGGCCCGCGTACTCGTCGGCGATGCCGCCCATGACGAGGTCCATCGCCCGGCAGGGCTCGATCGCCCTGGGCCACGTCCCGACGAAGTACGCGAGGACCGGGACCTCGCTCATCCCGAGGACGAAATCGAACTCCGCGTCCTCGCGGGGCTGGTGAACCCGCTTCGCCATGGAAGCTCCTGACCTCGTGTGCCGTCTTTCCGTCCCCATCATCCCCCGCGTGGAGGACGCCGCCGCCCCTGAGGACCGCCGGACCCGGGGCGGGGCCTCCGCCCCGCGTGCGGACGCGGCCCGGCGGTCCTCAGGGGCGGAGTCCGGCGTGGGCGAGCGCGGCCGCGCCGAGGTCGGTGATGGCCTGCCGGTCCCCCCGGCGCCACGCGTCGGCCCACCCGCCGGCCGGGACCGGCAGCCCGGCGAGTACGCCCGGAGGACCGGTGAGGGCGCGCAGCGCGAGCAGGTCGTCGCCGCCGGGAACCGCGGCGAGGCGGCGCAGGGCGCCGCTGCGCCTGACCCAGAGCAGGCGCGGCGGGAGCCACAGCAGCAGGACGAAGAGGACCGGAACGACGACGAGGACCGCCGTGACCACGTCGGCGACCTGGCCGACGGCCTCCTGGAGCGACACCCCCGCGTCGGCGAAGCCCGAGCCGGCGTCGGCCGCGGACTGGAGCGGCTTCTTCAGGACGCCGCCGACGAGCGGCACGTCCGACACCGCTTCGCCCGCCTTCCCGAGCTCCCGGGCGAGGCTGTCGCCGGAGCTTTCCACCTTGCGTCCGGGTTCGGCCAGCCGCACGACCGTCTCGCGGACGGCGAGGGCCGCCCACACCGCGGCGGCGATCAGGGCCACGGCGATCAGGTCCGCGAGCGCCTGGCGGTTCCGGCGTGCGGGTGTCTGGGCGTAGAAGCGCAACGGGGGGCTCCTGTTCGAGTCATGGCGTCGAGGAGGACCGGCCGCCCCGGCCGCGACGCGGCCGACCGGTCGTCGGATTCAACTCTTCCACCGGACCTCAGGAACAAACGTGCGGGACACCGGGCGCGCGGGAGCCGCCCCGCCGACCGCCCGCGCCGCACCCGGGCCGAGGCAGCCCGCAGCCGGGGCCGCGCCGGCCGCTCGCGCGCCGGTCCGTCACAGATAACGCCCGAGCTCGTCCCGGTGCTGCTGGAGGGCCGGGGACAGGGCGACCCGGTGCTCCTGGAGCAGGTTGCGCGCCATGGCGGCGGCCGCCTTCTCGCCCTTGCCGAAAGCCCGCGCGATGTGCTCCGCGTGGACGGGTTTGAGGGTTTCGCCGAACGGTGCCTCGTACGGGTCGGTGATCACCTCGACCAGACACGGGCCCTCGTGGGCCATGGCCTCGGCGAAGACCTGCCCGACCCGCGCCGGGTCGTCGACGCGGAAGGCGCGCAGACCGCACGCCTCCGCCACGGCCCGGAAGTCGACGGGATGCAGCGCGCACCCGTACTGGGGGTTGCCCAGCAGGGCGGTCTGCTCCCACACCTCCAGGGCCAGGGAGTTGTTGTGGAGCACGACGACCTTGACCGGCAGGTCGTACTGGGCGAGGGTGGCCAGCTCGCCCATGCCCATGGACAGCGAACCGTCGCCGGTGAAGGCGATCACCGGGCGGTCGGGGTGCGCGAGCTGCGCTCCGATGGCGTAGGGCAGGGCGGCGCCCATGGTGCACAGGGTGCCGGAGAAGGAGTAGTTCATGCCCTCGCGCAGCCGCAGCCGCCCTCCCCACGCGGTGACGGTGCCCGCGTCGCCGGTGACCACCGCGCGGTCGGGGAGGGCCTTGGACAGCTCCCAGGTGACCACCTGCGGCCGCATCGGGGTGCCCGAGGAGGCGGCCTGCTCGCCGATCAGGTCCCACCACGCCCGGTAGCTGTTCCGGGCCCGCTCCAGGAACGCGCGGTCGTCCTTGCGCTCCAGGTGCGGCAGCAGGGCCCGGAGCACCTCCCCGGCACGGCCCACGAGACCGACCTCGACCGGGTAGCGCATGCCGATGCGGTCGGCGTTCAGGTCGATCTGCACCCCGCGCGCCTGACCGGGCCGGGGCCAGAAGTCGTAGTACGGGGTGGAGGAGCCCACGATCAGGAACCCGTCGCAGTCCTCGAACGCCTCGTGCGAGGCGCGGGTGCCGATCAGGCCCATGCCGCCGGTGGTGTAGGGGCTGTCGTCCGGGACGCAGTCCTTGCCCAGGCCGGCCTTGACGATCGGCGCTCCCAAGACGTCCGCGACCCGCTCCAGCACGTCTCCCGAGCCCCGGGCGCCCGCGCCCGCGCAGATCGCCACCCGGCGGCAGGAGTTCAGGACCTCCGCGGCGGCCGTGATCCGTTCCGGCGGCGGCATCACCTCGAACGGCTGCCCCGCCGTCGAGGTGTGCCCGGGAACGTTCTTGTCCGAGACGGTGTCCTGGTCCGCGGTCCAGGACTGCACGTCGATGGGGATCGCCAGGTGGGACGGGGTGCGGTTCATCAGCGCGCTGCGCACCGCCAGGTCGGTGGCGGTGATCGCGTGGGCCGGGCCCATCACCCGCTCCGAGAACATGCACGCCTGCTCCAGGAGCCGGTCGGAGGGGACGTCCTGGAGGAAGTGCGCGCCCACGGTGTCGTGGTACGCGAGGCCGGTGACGGCGATGACCGGGGCCCCGTCGACGCGGGCGTCGTACAGGCCGTTCAGCAGGTGGATCGCGCCCGGTCCCGCGGTCGCCACGCACAGGGCGGGCCGCCCGGTGAACTTCGCGTACCCCACGCACGCCAGCGCCGCGTTCTCCTCGTGCCGCACGTGCACGAACCTCATCTCCGGGTGGGTGCGCAGCGCTTCGAAGAACCCGTTGACCTGGTCGCCGCAGATGCCGAAGCAGGTGTCGACGCCCCATGCCAGCAGACGCTCGACGATCAGGTCGGAGGTGGTCTTCCCCGCGTCCGTCCGTGCCACGGCGTGCCCTTCCCTCGTCGTCGGGCGCCCGCGGCGGCGGGCGCCTCTCCGCTTCCACGGCCAGCCAATCCGACCGCGGTGGCGGCCGCACTCCCGCCGCGCCCGTTCGGGCCGGTCACCGGGTGCGGGGAGCGGGGAGGCGTGGGGCGCGCACCGGGGTCGCCGTGCCGGTCCCGGGCCGCGCGGACCTCCGACGGTCTCGTGTGTCCAGCGACCTCGTGGGCCCGGCAGACGCGCGGCCCGGCAGATTCGCGGGCCGGGTCGGCCGGGAGCGCGCCCGTCCCTTCCGCCGGCGGTGCCGGGACCCGGCGCGGCCCCGCCCGGACGGCCCAAGTCCCGTCGTCCCGCGCGCTTATCATGCACGCGTGGAAGCGGCCCGGGACCCGGGCGGGCACCGGACCGTTCCTCCGAGGAACGCGACTCGCTCGTCCGCGCGTCACGGCGGACCCGCCCGGCACCGCCCGGAGGCGTGCCGGGCGGGTCCGCGCCGATCGCCCCGGGACAGGCATCCGGCATCCGGGGCCCGGCGGCCCCCCGCACCCCTCCTTCCGTCCCTCCCCTCCCACGACCCCCTGGAGACACCCGAGATGGCATCGCCCCTGCGCGTCCTGATCCACGGCGGAGGCATCGGCGGCCTCACGCTCGCCACCGCCCTCGCCCGGCGCGGCCACACCGTGGAGGTGGCCGAACTGCGCGACCGGTTCGACGCCCTCGGCGTGGGCATCATCCAGCCCACCAACGCCCTGCACGTCATGCGGGAGATCGGCGTGCTCGACGAGTGCCTCGCGGCGGGGTTCGCGTGGGAGGTCCTGACGATCGCCGACCCCTCGGGGAAGCCGCTGGCGCGCATACCGCAGCCGCGCATGGACGGGGCGCCCGCGGGCAACGGCATACCCCGGCCGGCCCTCGCCGGGATCCTCGGCGACGCCGCCGTCGCCGCGGGCGCGAAGATCCGCTTCGCCACGACCCTCATCGGACTCGACGACGACGGCACGGGCGTCACCGCGACGCTCTCCGACGGCTCCTCCGGCCGCTGGGACCTGGTCGTCGGCTTCGACGGCATCGGCTCCCCGCTGCGCACCCGCCTCCACGGCGACCGGTACGCCCCCGAGTACACCGGCTTCGCCAACTGGCGGGTCACCGTGCCCCGCCACCCCGACGTGCGGGGCGTGGTGATGGCCACGGCGGGCCGGGACGCGAAGGCCCTGCTCACCCCCATGACGGACGGTCTGATGTACCTGGGCGCCGTGTTCGCCGAGTCCGAGGACTTCCGGCCGGACCCGGAGCGCGCCCACGAGGAACTGGCGGAGCGGCTGGCCGGCTTCTCCGGACCCGTCGCCGAGGCACTCGCCGCCGTCACCGACCCCTCGGCCGTGGTGTACTCCCGGATCTCCCAGGTGACGGTCGGGGGACCGTGGCACGCGGGCCGGGTGGTGCTGGCCGGCGACGCGGCCCACGCCTCCACCCCGCACCTCGCGCAGGGCGCGGCGATGGCCGTCGAGGACGCGCTCGTCCTCGCCGGGGCCCTGGACGCGGCCGCCTCGGTGCCGGAAGCCCTGGAGTCCTGGGAGGCCCGGCGCCGCCCCCGCGCCCTGTGGGTGCAGGCCCTGTCGCGCGCCGTCCTCAGGCAGGAGACGGGCGCGCCCACGACGCCCGAGGAGGACGAACTCCTGAAGACCGGCATCCCCGGCGCCGCCCGCGTCCTCGCGGAGCCGTACTAGGCGGTCTCCGGAAAGCGGCGCCGTCCGCCCGGAGGGCAGGGGTCGCGGCGTCCGGCGCCTTGCGGGCGGGCCGGGCGTCACGGCCCGGGCGGGACTTTCCGGACCCGGCCCGGGGCGCGTGCCGGAAGCGGCGTCCGCCGCGCCGATGGGTTTCCGGGGCGGGGCCGGTCCGCACGGACATGAAGACCCAGAGACTCCGGACAGCCGGCGCGGACCTCGTCCATGACGTTCGCGGGCCGTTGCCGACCGCGGACGGACGCCCGCCGTTGTTCATGATCGGACAGCCCATGGACACCACCGGCTTCGCCGCGCTCGCCGCCGCGCCGACCCGCGTCGTGATCGCCGTGGGCGAGGAGTCCGCGAACGTGCAGACCGGACGCACCTCCGTCGCGACCGCCGAACTGCTCGGGCAGCGGGTGACCGTGTTCCCGAGCCATCACGCCGGGTTCTGCGACGGGAAGTCCGGATACCCGGGGAAGCCGGACGAGTTCGCGCGGCGACTGCGGCAGGTCCTTGACGGCACCTCGTGATCCCGCCGCTCTCCGGGCGGCCCCCCGGAGAGCGGCCCCGGAACCCGGGCCGCTTCCTCATCCGGCCAGGAAGTCCGCGCACCGGTAGGGCCCCATCGCCGGTTCCCCGGCCGGACGCAGGGTCACCCGGACGTCCTCGGCGCGGACCGCCGGTTCCAGGACGGACTGGGCCCGCGCCAGGGTGCACACCAGCTGGCCCGTGGCCTGGCCGCGTCCGTCCGCCGGGTAGGAGTGCTCCAGCCGCACCGTGACCCGGGTCCCCGCGCCCGTCACCGTGTAGCCGCCCAGCTCCTGCAGCAGGGAGGTGAGGCCGTCGCGCCGCTCGGCGGGCGGCGGCCCCTGCGCGAGCAGCTTCACCGCCGCGTTGAGACTCGTGATCTCCCGGTCGAGCAGGGGCACCGCGCGCAGGCCGCCGTCGGACGCGAAGTACAGGCGCATCCCGCGCGTCAGCCCGCCCGCGGGACCGCCCGCCTCCACAGGCCCGGTCGGCTGGACGCCGCATCCCGCGAGCGCGAGCCCCAGCGCGCCGAGCGCCCATCCCCGCCGTACCCTCACCCGTCCTCCTCCTCTTCCTCTTCTTCTTCCGTGCGCCGCAGGGGCAGCCGCAGCGTGAACACCGCGCCCCCCTCCGGCCCGGCGGCCACGTCGATCGTGCCGCCGTGCAGCCGCGCGTTCTCCAGCGCGATCGCCGTACCGAGACCGCTGCCCCGCCCGCTGCCGTCGGCCGTGTCCCGCGTACGGGCCGCGTCCGTCTTGTAGAACCGGTCGAAGACCCGTTCCCGGACCTGCGGGGGGAGCCCCGGGCCGTGGTCGGCCACCTCCAGGACCACCCACGCGCCGTCCGCCCCGGTCCGGGTCCCGAGGGTCACGGTGACCGGCGGGGCGCCGTGCCGCAGCGCGTTGCCCACCAGGTTCGCCACGATCACGTCGACGCGCCGCCGGTCGACCACCGCCCGTACGTCCCCGTCCGTCCGGGTCCGCACCCGGTCCGTCCAGCCGCGCAGCGCCAGCGAGGCCCGCACGGTGGCGGCGAGGTCGGTCTCGGCGGCGTTCAGCCGCGCCGCCCCCGCGTCGAAGCGGGAGATCTCCATCAGGTCCTCGACCAGCCGGGCGAGCCGTGCCGTCTCCGCGCCGACGGTACGGGCCGCCCGCGCCGCGTCCGGCGGCATCCGGTCGGCGTCCTCCTCCAGGACGGTCGCCACCATCGTCATCGCGGCGAGCGGCGTGCGCAGCTCGTGCGACACGTCCGCCACGAAACGCCGTGCCTTCGCCTCCTGGGCTCGCAGATCCGCGTCGGAGACCTGGAGCGCGTCGGCGGTCTCGTTGAACGTCCTCGCGAGGTCGGCCAGTTCGTCGTGGCCGGTGACGACGACGCGGCTGCCGAGGTCCCCGGCCGCGAGTCCGCGCGTCGCCCGGCCGAGCTTCCGCACCGGGCGCAGGACCGTCCCCGCGGCGAGCAGCGCCAGGACGGCGGCGAGGAGAACCACCGGCAGGGCGCCCGCCCGCACGGAGTCGAGCAGCGCGGCGGTGTCGTCGCGCTCCGCCCGCAGGTCGGATATCGCGAAGACCTCCAGGCCGGACTCCCGGCGGTCCCCGTCCGCGTAGCGCACGGGCATCCCGACGACCAGGTACGGCTCGCCCTGCCACGTCACCCGCTGGAACAGCGCCCCGTCCCCGTTCCGCACGGCGGCGCGCAGTTCGGGCGTGATCCGGCCCTCCGTGCCGGCGTACGCGTCGGAGGTCGCGACGAGGTCGTGGTGGCGGGCGACCACGATGCGGGCCCCGAGGCCGTCCGAGATCTTCGCCGCGAACCGGGACAGCGTCCTCCGGTCGGGCGGGAGGTCGAAGTCGGCGGCGACCGCCGTGGTCCGCTCCCGCAGGTCGTCCACGGCGGCGTTCTGGGTGCGCCGGAGAATGGCGGTGCGCGCGTCCCGGTAGGCGAGGGCGGTCGAGGTCACCGCGCTGACCAGCGCGACGAGGACGAAGGCGGTCACGAGCCGGATGCGCAGCCCGCCGGCGATCCGCCGGGGAGTCTTCCCGGTCCGGAACCGCGCCGGGACCGGCCGCCCCGCTCCGTCCGGATCACAGTGGTCCGAAGCGGTAGCCGAAGCCCCGTACCGTCTGGACGAACCTCGGCTTCGCCGGTACGTCCTCCAGCTTCGCGCGCAGCCGCCCGACCGCCGCGTCCACCAGCCGGGAGTCCCCCAGGAAATGGTGGTCCCAGACCGATTCGAGGAGCTGTTCGCGGCTGAAGACCCGGCCCGGCGACGCCGACAGCTCCAGGAGCAGCCGCAGTTCGGTGGGGGGCAGTGCCACCGGTACGCCGTGTTTGGTGACGGTCAGTCCGAGGCGGTCGACGACGAGCCCGGCCCGCTCGGCGGCGTCCGACCGCACCTGCCCGGACGGTTCGGCGCGCCGGAGCGCCGCCCGGATGCGGGCCTCCAGGACGGGGGCGGTGACCGGCTTGACCACGTAGTCGTCGGCCCCCGCTTCGAGGCCGTTCACGATGTCGTGGTCGTCGCCGCGCGCGGTCAGCATGATGACCGGCAGGACGGTGCTCCTGGCGCGGATGCGGCGGCACACCTCGAAGCCGTCCATGCCGGGCAGCATCAGGTCGAGGACGGCCAGCTCGACGCTCCCGCCGGCCGGCCCGGCGAGCAGGGCGAGGGCCTCCTCGCCGGTGGCCGCCGTGGCCACGTCGTACCCGTGCCGGCGCAGCACGAGTTCCGTCCCGTCCCGCACGGAGACGTCGTCCTCGATCAGCAGTACGTGGGGCATGCGCTCGATTATGACCACCGCGACGAGCGGCCGGCCGCCGGTGAGCAGGGGAAACGCACGGGCCGGAGGCATTGTTACGTTCTCATCATGTGGCCGTGCGGGGGCCATCACGTGGCGCCGCGAAGGTTGCGGCCATGATCTTCACGACCACCTCCCGCCCGTCCGCCCGGCTGCGCTTCACCGCCCTGGCCGTCCTTCCCGCCCTGGCCCTCCCGGTGGCCTGCGACAGCGGCGGTGCCGGGGGCGTCCGGGGGAGCGACGAGGTCGTCTCGGTCCCCGAGACCCCCGCCGCCGGGGGCGCCGCGACGACCGCCGGGAGCGGCACGGCCGCCCCGTCCGGGGGCCGGACCGCCTTCTACGACGCCCAGCTGGAGTACGTCCGGTGCATGCGCGCCAAGGGCGGCCACAAGGACTTCCCCGATCCGAAGCTCAGCGGCCACCTCGACTGGGACAGGATCGGGGCGCTCGTGGACAGGACCGGCCGGCACGAGGCGTACAAGGGAGGGAAGGACGGCGTCTGCGTCACCGAGTTCCGCAACGCCCTGGCGGCCGAGCCGCGGCGCGACCAGCAGAAGGACTACGAATCGATGCTCGCGCACGCCACGTGCATGCGGGACAACGGCGTCTCCCGCTTCGCCAACCCCACCATGAGCGACGGCAACGCCCAGCCGGGCGGCGACCCGAACCCGGCCTCCCCCTCCATCGGGCGGGACTCGCCGGTGTACAAGAAGGCCCGCGAAGCCTGCAGGACGAAGCTGCTCGACGGTCTGGACGGCATGCAGTGAGGCGCCGCGCCACCGTCCTCGTCCTCGGCGCGGCGACCGTCGCGGCCGCGGCCGCGGGAGGCGTCCTGCTCCTCGGCGGTCCCGCCGCGGACCCGGCCGGGAAGGGCGACGGCCTGCCGCCCGCGACCGCGACCGTCGTCCGCACCGACCTCGTCCGGTCCAAGACCGTCGACGGCCGGCTCGACTTCGCGCAGCGCCGCGCCGTCAAGTCCGCCGTCGAGGGCACCGTCACCGTGGCCGCCCCCGCGGGGAAGATCCTGGCCAGGGGAGAGGCGCTGTACGAACTGAACGACAAGCCGGTCACCCTCCTCTACGGCCCCGTCCCGATGTTCCGCGAGATGAGGGCCGGCGACCGGGGCAGCGACGTGCTCCAGCTGGAACGCAACCTGCGCGCACTGGGGTACGGAGCCGGCCTGTACGTCGACACGCGCTACGACGAGGACACCGAGGCCGCCGTCAAGCGGTGGCAGAAGTCCCTCAACCGCGAGACCACGGGCCGGGTCGGCAAGGGCGACGTCGTCTTCCAGCCCGGCCGGGTCAAGGTGGTCTCCGCCGACGCGGCCCTCGCCGACCAGGTCGCACCGGGCGGACCCGTCCTGACGATCGCCTCGGTCAAACCCGTCGTACGGGCCGAACTCGACCAGGGCGACGGGCCGCTCACCTCGCGCGGCACCAGGGTCGAGGTCACGCTGCCGAGCGGGAGGACCGTGCCCGGCCGGGTCGACGGCACCGTGCGCCCCGAGGAGGACTCCTCCGGGGACGACGCGGCGGCCCGGGAGGGCATCGTGGTCGAAGTCGTCCTGGACGGCGGGACGGGCGCCGCCTCCGGCGAGGACACCGAGGCGCCGGTGAGCGTGAAGTTCGTCAGCGAGGCGCGCAAGGGGGTCCTCGTGGTCCCCGTCGAGGCGGTCCTCGCCCTGCGCGGCGAGAACGGCGGCTACGGCCTCCAGATCGTCCAGGGCACGACGTCCAGGACGGTCCGGGTGGAGACCGGCATGACCGCGGACGGACGGATCGAGGTCGGCGGCCCCGACCTCCGCGAGGGCATGAAGGTCGGGGTGGCCGCGTCATGACCCCCGACCGGCCGCGCACGACCGCGGCCGCGCCCCGGGACCCGGCGGACGGGGTCCCGGTCCCGCCCCCGGTCCCCGTGGTCGAACTGCGCGGCGCCACCAGGTCGTACCCCGGCGGCGTCCACGCGCTGCGCGGCGTGGACCTCACCGTCGACGCGGGCGAACTGCTCGCCGTCGTCGGCCCGTCCGGCTCCGGCAAGTCCACGATGCTCCACGTCATGGGCACCCTCGACAGGCCTACGGCGGGCACCGTGCGGATCGCCGGGTACGACGTGGCCCGGCTCTCCGACGCGCGGCTCTCCGCCCTGCGCGCCCGTCACATCGGCTTCGTCTTCCAGCACTTCCACCTGGCGGACGGACGCGACGCCGTGGACAACGTCGCCGACGGCCTGCTCTACGCGGGCGTACCGCCGAGGGAGCGGACCGCGCGTGCGCGCGAGGCGCTCGCCAAGGTGCGCCTCGACCACCGTCGCGCGCACCTGCCCAACGAGCTGTCCGGCGGCGAGAAGCAGCGCGTGGCCATCGCCCGCGTCCTGGTGGGGAACCCCACGCTGCTCCTCGCGGACGAACCGACCGGGGCGCTGGACACCGCGTCCGGCGCGATCGTCATGGAGCTGCTGCACGAGCTGAACGAGGCCGGCACCACCGTCTGCGTCATCACCCACGACCAGGAGATCGCGGCCTCGCTGCCGCGCCGGGTCCGCTTCAGGGACGGGGAGATCGTCTCGGACACGCGCACCGGCCCCCGCACGGAGGGGTCCCGCCCATGAGGAACGATCCCGGCCCCTCCCGCGCGGACGGCCTCAGGCCCTCCCGGCTCTCGTTCGGCGACGTCCTCCGGCTCGGCGCGGTCGGCCTGCGCGCCCGGCGCACCCGCGTGGTGCTCTCGGCGCTCGGCATCGCCCTCGGCATCGCGACCATGGTCGCGGTCGTCGGCCTGTCCGAGTCGAGCCGGGCCGACCTGATGGCCCGGCTCGACCGGCTCGGCACCAACCTCCTCACGGCGGAGGCGGGCAAGGACGCCACGGGAAGGACGGTCGAGCTGCCCAGGAACGCGGTCGCGATGGTCGAACGCATCGGCCCGGTGCGACACGCCACGGCCACGGCCGACCTCGACGTCCGCATCCGCCGCAGCGACGTGGTCCCCGAGGAGCGCACCGCGGGCGTCACCGCCCAGGCGGCCCGTACCGACCTGCTGGACGCGCTCGGCGGCGAGGTCGCCCGGGGCGTCTGGCTGGACGGCGCCCGCGAACGCCTTCCCGTCACGGTCCTCGGCGCGGTGGCGGCGGACCGCCTCGGCGTCACCCGCCCCGGCGAGACGATCATGATGAACGACACGCGCGTGGTCGTCGTCGGTCTCCTCCGCCCCCTCGAACTGGTCCCCGCCCTGGACCGGACGGCCCTGGTCGGATTCCCCGCCGCCGAACGCCACTTCGGCTTCGACGGCCGTCCCACCACCGTCTTCGAGCGTTCCACGGACGCGTCGGTGGAGGACGTACGGGCGGTCCTGGCCCGTACCCTCCGCCCCGGTGACGCGGCGGGCGTCAAGGTCTCCCGCCCCTCGGACGCGCTCGCCGCCAAGGCCGCGACCGACAAGGGCCTGACGGCCCTGATGCTCGGGCTGGGCGCGGTCGCCCTCCTGGTCGGCGGCGTGGGCGTCGCCAACACCATGGTCGTCTCGGTCCTGGAGAGGCGCCGGGAGATCGGCCTGCGCCGCGCGCTGGGCGCGACCCGGAACGCGATCCGGCTCCAGTTCCTCACCGAGTCGCTGCTGCTCTCCGCGCTCGGCGGGGTGGCGGGGGCGCTCCTGGGCGCCGCGGCCACGTACGGCTTCGCCCGCGTCCAGGGGTGGACGGCGGTGGTCCCGCCCTGGACCCTCCTGGGAGGAACGGCCGTCACCCTCCTCATCGGCGCGGCCGCCGGCCTCTACCCGGCGGTCCGCGCCTCCCGCCTCCACCCGACGACGGCCCTGAACGCGACGTGAGCGGCCGGGCCGGGAGAAGGGAGGAAGCGGGGGAGCACGGGGGAGGAGGGCGGCTCCGCCGTCCGTGCTCCCGGGCCCGCTCGTCCCCGTCCACCGCTCGTCCCCGTCCACCGCTCGTCCCCGTCCACCGCTCGTCCCCGTCCACCGCTCGTCCCCGTCCACCGCTCGTCCCCGTCCACCGCCCGTCCCTGTCCACCGTCCGTCCCTGTCCACCGTCCGTCCCTGTCCACCGTCCGTCCCTGTCCACCGTCCGTCCCTGTCCACCGTCCGTCCCTGTCCACCGTCCGGCCCGGTTCACCCGTCACGGTGGACACGGGCCGTACGGCCCCGCCGCCCGTACGCACTCGGGCACCGTGACCCCATGCACGTCCGCCGCACCCCGTACCTCCTGCTCGCCGCGTTCCTCGCGGCCGGCTGCGTGGCCGTCCCGCCCGGCCCCGGCCCGTCCTCCCCGCCGGCCCGGCCCGGAGCCCTCGCCCCGGCCGCCGACCGCGCTCCCTCACCGCTGCCCGCCCGGCCCGCCCCCGTTCAGGCGGCTCCGCGCGAGGAACTCGCCACGGCGGAACCCGGGGCCGGTCCCCGGCCCGGGGCCACCCGCGCACCGGCCTCCCTCCGGCCGCCGGAGCGCGGGGGAGCCCTGGACCGCCCGCGCCCGGCGGCGGACCGGCCCGGAAGACCGGGAGCGGCGAAGACCGGGAGACCGGGGACGGGGAAGACCGGGACGAGAGCCGTTCCCCGGCCCCCGGAGAAGAGGGCCCCCGCCCGGCTCCGCCCCCGTACCCCTCCGCCGGCCGACGGACGGCGGCCCGAACTGCGCCGGCTCTGCCGGCAGGCCGAACGGATCCGGGCCCCCATGGGCGCTGCCGACCTCTGCCGCCGCGTGTACGGCCGCTGACCCCGCCGTTCCCGACGGCGCACGAGTGCGCTCCGGGCCTCCCCGAAGAGCCCGCCGGCCGGGCCGGGAACCCGGTCCGTACCGGCGGGCCCTCAGACCTCGTCGGAGGGCCCGCCGAAGGCCCAGGACTCGATGTCGCGGTAGCGGATCGGCCCCGGGCCGCGCCCGAAGTCGCTGCCGACCAGGTGCAGGCGCCCGGCCCGCCAGCGGCGCCCGGCGAAGCCGGCGAGCCCGGCGGCGGCCTCCACCACGGAGGCGGGGTCGGAGCGGCGGGCGCGCGCCAGCGTCAGGTGCGGGCGCAAGGGCCGCCCCTCGAAGGGGATGCCGCACTCCCCGATCACGGCGCGCACCCGGGACGCCAGCGCGTGCAGCCCTTCGAGGTCGCCGTCGATCCCGCTCCACAGCACCCGCCCGTCGAAGTGCCCGCCCTCGCGCAGCGCCAGTTCGACCGGCCGGACCGAGGCCGCGAGGTCCGCGAGCGGCGGCCGCAGGGGCGGGACGGCCGCGACCGGGAGCTCTCCGAGGAACGCCAGGGTGATGTGCCAGTCCTCGACGCGGTTCCACCGCAGGTCCGGATACGCGGCGTAGGCGGGACGCAGCGCGTCGGCCAGTTCGTCCTTCGCGTCGTCGGGCGGCGCGAGGGCGACGAACACCCGCACCGTCGCGGGCCGGGCCCGCTCGTCCCCGCCGGGTCGGGCGCCCGGCCCGGACCTCTCGCTCATCTTCCGTTCCCCGCTCCGCGTGCGTCCGGCCGCCGTCCCCGCCGGCCGGAACCGTCCGCCCGGTCCCGTGGCCGGAAACGCCCGGGTGGGCGCGCCGCCCGGAGGCGAGGGTACGCGGTCGTCCCGCCGCGACCGGCACCGGGGACGCCCCGGCCGCCGCCCCCGGCGGACGCGGCGCTCCCGGGCGCGTCCGCCGGGGCGGGGCCGGGGCGGCCCGGAACGTCACCCGTCGGATCCGCCGAGGACGATCGCCTGTACGGGGCAGGCGCGGGCGGCCTCGCGGACCAGCGTCCCGCGGCCGTCCTCCCGGCCCGGTACGACCGTCCCGAACCCGTCGTCGTCCTGGGTGAAGACGTCCGGGGAGGTCAGGGCGCACTGTCCGGCGCCGATGCAGACGTCCCTGTCGATCGAGACACGCACGTGCACCGCTCCTCTCACCAGGTCACGGGGAGTTCGAGCATCCCCTGGATCGTGTCGCCCGGCTTGAACGGGATCTCCTCGGCGGGGACGGCGAGCCGCAGCCCCGGCAGCCGGCGCAGCAGCGTCCCCAGCGCGATCTCCAGCTCGGCGCGGGCCAGGTTCTGTCCCAGGCACTGGTGGATGCCGAAGCCGAACGCCACGTGGTGGCGGGCCGAGCGGTCCCAGTCGAGGGCGTCCGGATCGCCGTAGACGGCGGTGTCCCGGTTGATGACGGACGTGGAGAACACCACGCCCTCGCCCGCCCGGATCACCGTCCCGGCGACGTCGATGTCCTCGCGCGCGACCCGGAGCAGCCCGTCCGCGATGGACAGGAAGCGCAGCAGCTCCTCCACGGCGGCGGGCACGAGCCCGGGGTCGGCCCGCAGTTCGGCCAGCCGTTCGGGGTGGCGCAGCAGCGTGTACGTGCCGAGGGAGATCATGTTCGCCGTGGTCTCGTGCCCCGCGATCAGCAGGATCGTCGCCAGCTGCACCAGCTCCTGCCGGTCGGGTCCGCCGTCCCCGGACGTTCCGCGCGCCACCAGGTCGTCGAGGACGCCCTCGCCGGGCTCCTCGCGCTTCCGGTCGATCAGGTCGCCGAGGTAGCCCTCCAGGAGGGCGAGCGCCTCCTCGGTGTCCGCGCCGGTCGGCCCGCGCAGCAGCCGCCGCGACTGCTCCTCGAAGAAGTCGTGGTCCGCGTACGGCACGCCGAGCAGGTCGCAGATGACGATCGAGGGCACCGGCAGGGCGAACGCGCCGACCAGTTCGGCCGGCGGCCCCTGGGCCTCCATCGCGTCGAGCAGCCCGTCCACGACCTCCTGGATGCGGGGCCGCAGGCGTTCGGCGCGCTTGAGGGTGAAGCTGGGGATCAGCATCCGGCGCTGGGCGTTGTGCTCGGGGTCGTCCCAGCCGAGCAGCGCCGCGCGCCGGTTCCTGCGCAGGGCCGCGGCCCGTTCGGTCGGCAGCGGGAAGTCGCTCCGGGTGGAGTCGGTGGACAGCCGCTGGTCCGCGAGCAGCGCCCGTGCGGCGGCGTGGCCGGAGACGAACCACACCTCCCGCCCGTCCCAGAGGGTGACCCGCGACAGCGGGCCCCCGTCCCCGGACCGGGGGTAGGCGGTGGGCGGCCGATAGGGACAGGTACGGCTCTGGGGGAACGCCACGGGTTTCGTCACGGGGGCCTCGCTCGGGGCATCGGGGGCGCTGACGTCGGTTCCGTCTCCACTACATGCCTCAGGCACCTATCCGGTCTACGCACAGTTCGGCCAATCCACCGGAACGGCCCCGATCGCCCGGAACACGGAGAAGGGCCGGGCCCGCGGACGGGAAAACCGTCCGCGGGCCCGGCCCTCCGGGTCACCGGGTCACCGGGTCAGTGCCGGCCGAGGGCCCGGCGGCGACGGGTGAGCACGAGGATCCCGGCACCGACGGCGCCCAGGACCGCCGCGGCGATCGCGTACGGGGTGAACTGCGCGCCCGTGGTCGCGAGCGAACCGTCGCCGGCCCCGGTGGCGGACGGCGAGGGCGCCGTCGTGCCGGGCGCGGCGGGGGCCGACGCGTCCTCCGTGGAAGGCGCCGAGGGCGCGGGGGAACCGGGCGCCGTCGTCTCCGGGGCGGAGGGGGCGGGGCTCTCGCCCGCGGGCGTCGTGACGGACGGGGCCGGCGAGGAGGGCTCGGTGCCGGGCGTCGTCGCCGTGGGCGTGGGGACGGGCTCGGTTCCCGGGCTGTCCGGCGTCGGCTTGCAGGAGAACTTCGAGGAACCGTTCCACGGGTAGTTGTGGCTCTCGTTGCCCGTGCCGTGGGTCCGCAGGTTGCCGCCCACGTACACGCGGCCGTTGGTGCTGGCCGTCAGGTCCGCGGACGCCTTGGGCGCGAGGATGGAGCCCATGAAGTTGCCGCCGCCGCCGAGGGTGATCGACGGGGACGCCTCGAAGTTGTAGAGGATCCGGGACGCGGCCTCGCCGAAGCGCGCGGAGTCGTACACGTCCACGCGGTCGCCGTTGAACCCGACGGACAGGGGGGAGATGCCGACCGGCTGCCCGCCCGTCACGTTCACCACGACGGAGGAGTTCCCGGGGATGTTCTCGAAGTCGAAGGACGAGGTGCCGTCGAGGTCCTTGGCGGAGATCTCGAACACCTGCGGGCCGGAGGCGCCGTTCCCGCCCTTGAAGGTGACGCTCTGGCCCGAACGGACGGTCGTGCCGGTGGGCTTCAGCGCGCCGAGGGCCGCCGACTCGCCCCGGAGGGTGTCGCCGAACGTGTCGTACGGCGACAGGGCCTTCCGCGCGCCCAGGCCGGACGAGCGGGCGCCGCCGTTCGTCTCCAGGCCGCCCTTCACGTCGATCGTGCCGCCGACCTGGACGGCGCCGCCGTAGCGGGGGCCCGCGGTGAGGCCGTGGCCCACGTCGACCCTCGTGCCCTTGGCGATCGTCAGGTCCCCGCCGACGGAGAGCATGACCGAGCCCGAGGCGGGCAGGATGCCGGAACCGGCGCCGACGCGGCCCACGTTGAAGACGCCGCCGGACCCCTTGGCGAAGGTGGCGTTCCCGCCGATGACGAGCAGGCCCTCGGCCTCGGCGGTCGCGCCGTCCGCGGTGTAGTCGCCGCCGGCGAAGAGGGCCACGTTGGCGTCGAGGAAACGCGGCTCGTGCCCGATGCGGGGCTCCTTGCCGGGGGCGGGGCAGGACCGGGTGTCGCCCGCGGCGGGGGCGAGGGGCGCGGCCAGGGCGTTGCCCGCGGTGGTGAGACCGAGGACGACGCCGATCGCCACGACCCCGCTCAGCCGTATGCGTGCTCTTCCGGTGTTGCGCATGTACGTGAACCTTTCTGGATTCCTGCGGGGGGTGAGGTGGTTCGGGGTGGGACGGGCCGGACGGATCAGGAGGTCTCGGCCGTCAGGACGGCGCGGGTGAGGGGGCCGTAGACCCCGTTCTCCTGCGGGATGTACCGGGACGTCTGGTAGCGGCGCAGGGCGCTTTCCACGGACTCGGTGAACACCCCGTCGACCGGGCCGAGGTAGAGGTGGAGCCGCCGGAGGCGCCGCTGGAGGTCGGAGACGTCGGGGCCGGTGCTGCCCAGGGCCGGGTCGGTCCGCTCGGCGGGCGGGGTCCGGTGGCGGTCGTGCGGCGTCGGCGTGGGGGACGGCGTGCTCCGGTGGGAGGGCGGGGCGGCGGTCGCGGGGGCGGAGGAGGCGGCGGTCGGAGCCGGTGCCGGTGCCAGTGCCGGTGCCGACGATGCCGACGACGGTGCCGTGGTCGTGGCGGTGGGGGCCGGGGCGGCGGTGGTGGTGGCGGCGGGGGCCGGGGGCGGGGCGTGCCGGATCGTCCGGGTGGCGCCCGCCTCGGGGGAGGAGGGCGCCCCGTTGGCGTCCTGGGCCGGGACCGGGGCCTGCGTCACGAGGTCGGGAAGGGAGAAGGACCGGTCGGACGGCGGCGCGGGGTCGGGTTCGGCGGAGAACCACACCGTCAGGCCGGCGCCCAGCCCCGTGGAGAGGGCGCCCGCGAGCATCAGGGGAAGCGGTACGGACCGCCACGCCGCGGCCGCCGTACGGGCGTGCCGCGACTTCCGCGGCGGGTGGGCGGGCGCGGAGGCCCGGGAGGGGACCTTCGGCAGCCGGGCGGTCACGTCGAAGAGCTCGATGTCCTGGCCACGCGCCCCGGTGCCGTCGAGGCCGGGTCCGGCGACCTTCCCGAAGACGCGGTCGCCCCGGTGTTCCGTTCCTGCTGTTCCACGAGTGGCGGAAGTGACTGCTGTGGTCAGGGCAGCCCTGTTGCGCATCGAGTG
Organism: Streptomyces sp. NPDC001744; assembly: GCF_042892575.1. NCBI lineage: Bacteria > Bacillati > Actinomycetota > Actinomycetes > Kitasatosporales > Streptomycetaceae > Streptomyces > Streptomyces sp. NPDC001744. The sequence goes on along the minus strand of NZ_JBIAUG010000003.1, from coordinate 72,214 downwards.
CTCCAGGTGAGGCGACGCCGTGGGGAGGTGTGGTGAAGTCGTGGAGATATTGATCGCTGTTCAAAGCAAGCGTCAACTGTGAGCGAAACGGGTGGAAACGGAAACACTGCGACTTTGCTCCTTAAAGGACTTTTAACATGTGGCGCACCTCACATGGAAAGGAGGGGCTGAAGCTGCTTCGGGAGCCCCGCGCCCCGCGAGCGCTCCCGGTGCGGGGCACGACGAAATCCGCGGCCGGCCCGGAGGCCGACCGCGGAACGAGGGGGGGAGGGAAGCGGGGGAGGAGGAAGGGGGAGCCGGGCGGACCGGGTCCGGTGGCGTTCGCTCAGGCGGGGGCGACGGGGCCGGCGAGGGCGGCGGGGCCCGCCCCGGGGCCCGCGCCCGCGCCCGTGCGCGTGTCCGGCGCGGCGCCGGCCGCCGCCAGCCACGCCTCCGCGATGAGGCGGTGACCGAGCGGGCTCGGGTGCACCCCGTCCGGGGCGAGGGCCGCCGGGCCGTGCTCCGCGGCGGCGCGGAGCAGCGCCAGGTCCGTACGGACGACCGTCGCGCCACGGGACCCGGCGGCGCGCAGAACGGCCTCGGTGCGCGGCGCCAGGTCCTCGAACCAGGTCTCCTGCCCGGGGTCGGCCGGGAGCAGGAACGGCGTCATGACGAACAGGCGCGGGGCGCACCGCTCCTCGGCGAGGGCGAGCACGCGGCCCAGCGCGGCCTCGAACTCCGGTACCGGGCTGGGCAGTCCCCGGTCGTAGCGGCGCCACGTGTCGTTGATGCCGATGAGGACGGTGACCACGGAGGGGCCGGGAGCGAGGACATCGGTCTCCCAGCGCGCCTCCAGGTCCCGGAGCCGGTTGCCGCTCACCCCCCTGTTGAGGACCGTCGGGGGCGTCCGGTCCGCCGGGGCCCCGGCGCGGAGCGCCTCGGCGACGAGCCGGACGTAGCCGTCGCCGAGGGAGGCGGGGTCCTCGCGGTCGCGGCCGGTGTCGGTGACGGAGTCGCCGGCGAAGAGCAGCCGGTCGTCCTGGGTGAACCGCACGGGTGTGTTCTCCGTTCGTCTCCGGGCCGGGCGGGGTCGGCCGACCCCGCCCGGCCCGTGGTCGGTTGTCGTCGTGCCGGGCGCGCGCCCCGGGGCGTGCTCCGGGAGCGGCGTCGTCCGTCCGGAGGGTGGGACCGGCGGGACGTCCGGAACATACCCCGGGTCCCGCGTCGCGCCCTCCTCCGTCTCAAGCCTGCCGGAACGTGTGGCGCATCGTGCCGAGCCCGTCGATCCCGCACTCGACGACATCGCCGCCGCGCAGGTAGGGGCGGGGTTCGGGCCGGCCGAGGGCGACGCCGGCGGGGGTGCCGGTGTTGATGACGTCCCCCGGGTGGAGCACCATGAACCGGCTCAGGTAACGGATGAGCCCGGCGACCGGGAACACCATGTCCGCGGTGGAGCCGTGCTGCCGCCCGGTCCCGTTCACCGACAGCCGGAGGGCGAGTCCCTGCGGGTCGGGGACCTCGTCCGGGGTGACGAGCCACGGTCCCAGCGGGTTGAACGTCTCGCAGCTCTTTCCCTTGTCCCACTGACCGCCGCGTTCCAGCTGGAACGCCCGCTCGGAGACGTCGTGGGAGACCGCGTACCCGGCGACGCACGCGAGCGCCTCCTCCTCGCTGTCCAGGTAGCGCGCCGTCCTGCCGATCACGACGGCCAGTTCGACCTCGTAGTCGGTCTTGCGGCTGCCCCGGGGGATCAGGACCTCGTCGTACGGGCCGCCGACCGTCCAGGGGTCCTTCATGAACACCACCGGTTCGGCCGGGAGCGCGGCGCCCGTCTCCTCCGCGTGGTCGCGGTAGTTCAGGCCGATGCACACGACCTTCCCCGGCCGTGCCACCGGAGCCCCGATCCGTACGCGGCCGCCGGGCACCTCCAGGGCGGGCAGGGCCCCTTCGGACACGGCCTCGGCGAGGCGGTCGAGCACGCCGTCGGCGAGGGAGCGGTGGTCGATGTCGCCGGCGACGCCGGAGGCGTCGAGGAACCCGCCGGACCCGTCCAGGACCACGGGCCGTTCCGCTCCGGCCTCGCCGACCCTCAGCACGCGCATGCTCATCACTCCCGAAGAGACATCGGATGTATCGATCCGGGAATGCAACCAATCATTCGCCGTCCTGTCCAGCGGTCCGGCACGTCCCCGGAGGGCCGGTCCGGTAGGGGTACCCCGCCAACCCGCCGGATTGGCCGGGATGCGGGAGGGGGTGGCGACCGTGCGCCCCGGAGTCCGCAAGGAAGGCGTGCTTCTCCATCGCCGGGAAGTGTCATCCGATGTATCGTGTGGCGCGCCGACCGGCGCCGACACCCTCACGCCCCAGGAGGCCCGAACCGATGGCGGATTCGACAGGGACGCCCATCACCGAGGAAGCCGTCACGGAGGAACCCGCCGCGGGGGTGTCCGTCCCGGAGGCGCGCGGTACGAGGAGACCCGTCGCCCTCCTGGTCATGGAGGAGGAGCGCAGGGACGACGTCTATCCGGCGGACGTCCTGGAGGGCATCGGGCGCCTGGTGCGGTGGCGGGCCCCCGCGCTCACCCGGGACGCCCTGCGCCGTGATCCCGGTGTGCTGGAGGAGGTCGACGTCCTGCTCACCGGGTGGGGGGCGCCGGTCCTCGACGCGGACCTGCTCGCGCACGCGCCGGGCCTGGAGGCGGTGTTCGTGGCCGCCGGTTCGGTGCGGCACCTGACGACGCCGGACTTCTGGGCCCGCGGCATCCCCGTCGTCTCCGCCGCGGCCGCCAACGCCGTGCCGGTCGCCGAGTTCAGCCTGGCCCACATCCTGCTCGGCCTCAAACAGGCCCACCGCCTCGGCCGGGAGACGACCACCGGCCGCCGGTACCCCCGCAACCCTCCGGTGCCCGGGGGGTACGGCTCCCGGGTGGGGCTCTTCGGACTCGGCCGGATCGGTCTGCTCGTCGCGGAACACCTGCGCCGCTTCGACGTCGAGGTGCTGGCCTGCGACCCCGTGGTCGAACCGGCCGCCGCCCGGGGGGCGGGGGTCCGCCTGACCGGCATCGAGGAACTGTTCGAGACGTGCGACGTCGTCAGCGTCCACGCCCCCCTGCTGCCCGAGACCGAAGGGGTCGTGGACGGGCGGCTGGTGGCGCTGCTTCCCGAGGGCGCCACCCTGATCAACACGGCCCGCGGCGCCGTGCTGGACGAGCCGGGGGTGATCGGCGTCCTCCGGGCCCGGCCCGACCTCACCGCCGTCCTCGACGTGACCCGGTCCGAGCCGCCCGCCCCCGACTCGCCGCTCTTCACCCTGCCGAACGTCCTGCTCACCCCGCACCTCGCCGGCGCCATGGGCCGGGAGCGCGCCCGCCTGGGCGGACTGGTCCGCGACGAACTGGGCCGCCTGGTGCGCGGCGAGCCCCTGCGGCACGCCGTCGAGCCCTCCCGGGCCGCGACCCAGGCGTAGCGGGCGGCCGGCGGAGAGTCCCCTGCGGTCCGGTCCCTCCCCGTCGCGGACGCCCCGGCCCGGGGCGTCGCGGCCCGCCGGCGCACCGGTCCCGCGCGGCCGGCGGAATCCTCCCTCCGCCGGCCGCGCCGTCCTGCCCGCACGCCCTCCTTTCCGCACGCCGTCCTGCCCGCGCGCCGGAACGGCGCGCCGTCGCGCGGGGAACCGCGCGAGCCCGTACCGGGGCCCGCCTCCTGGCTCGTTCTCCGGCGTCCGGAACCCCGAGAGCCGATCATTCATCGGACCTATGCGTGAAGACCAGGCGGCGAACCCCGGAAATTCCGCCCAATTCTTTTGAGTCATCGGAGTATTGACCCCCGATCGGGCCGCGCGTTAGCGTCCCCGGCAAGCGCTTACAGGCCAGCTGCCGAGGCGGCGAACAGGAGTTGTCATGCAGAGAACGCGGTGGATCGGTGCGGGACTTCTCGCCTCGGCGTTGGCCCTCACGAGCTGTACGACCGGCCCCGCGGGGGCGGACGCCAAACAGGACTCCAAGGCGGAACTGGAACTGTGGACCAGGACCACGCCGGGCGGCCCCGGCGAGAAGGCGACGCTGAGGCTCGTCGAGGGGTTCGAGAAGGCCACCGGCTTCAAGGTGAAGGTCACGGCGATCTTCGACGACTTCGAGACGAAGCTCCAGCAGCGCGCCGCCCAGCGGAACCTGCCCGACATCGTCATGAACGACGTCACCCAGCTCGGAGCCATGCACAGCCAGGGCCTCCTGCGGGAGATCGACCTGAGCCGGATCGAGCACAGCGGCGACCTGGTCCAGCAGGGCCGGGACTCCGGCAAGGGCGTCGACGGCAAGCAGTACGGCATCCCGTACTCCGCCCAGGCCGGCGCCCTGCTGATCCGCAAGGACTGGCGCGAGAAGCTCAAGCTCGAACCCCCGAGGAACTGGGACGAGTTCGCGGCCATGGCCGACGCGTTCACCACCGGCGACCCCGACGGCAACGGCAAGCGGGACACCTACGGCCTCGCCGCCCCGCTCTCGACCAAGCGCGGCTACGCCTCCTGGTACTTCTCCAACTTCCTCTGGGCCGCCGGGGGCGACTTCATCACCGCGACCGGCAAGGGCACGTACAAGCCGGCGATGACCGGCGCGAAGTCGGTGGAGGCCGTGCGCTGGTTCCGCGCCCTCGGCTGCGGGCGGAAGGCCGTCCAGCCCGGCGCCGTCACCATGGACACCCCGCCGACCAACGAGACCTTCGAGTCGGGCAGGGCCGGCATGTACGTCGTCGGCCCCTACCTGATGTCCCGTTTCGACAAGTCGCTCGGCAAGGACAAGTACGAGGTCGTCCCCATGCCCAAGGGCCCCGAGGACGCCACCGTGCTCGCCGAGGGCGGCACCCTCTACCTCATGGCCGGTTCGGAGAACCGCGCCGGACAGGACGCCTTCGCCGGCTACACCATCTCCGCGGAGGGACAGAGGCTCGGCATGCGGGGCGAGGACGGCTCCAGCGTCCAGCTCCCCGTGAACAAGACCGTGGACGTCACCGAGGTGCGCCCCGACCCGCGCTGGAAGACGTACGCGGAGGCGTACCGGACCTCCGGGCGCTACGCCCCGTCCATCCCGAACTGGACCCCGGTGCGGCAGGCCACGGCCGAGACCCTCAACGCGCTCATGGCCGACTGCTCCCTCGACGCCGGCGAGAAGCTGCGCGAGCTGGACGAGAAGCTCGCCGGCATCCTCCGGGAGCAGGGAATCGCCGGATGACGAGCGCCGATCGGGCGGAACCGGCCACCCGCACGGCGACCGCCCCCGCCCCCCGGACGGAGGACCGGCCCGTCCCCGGCCCCGTACCCCTCCCAGCGGGGACCGGCGCTCCCGGCCGCGCCGGAGGCCGCCGCGCCGGGAACCGCAGGGCGGGCCGCTGGTGGACGCCGTGGCTCTTCCTCGCCCCGGCCCTGGTCCTCTTCCTGTACTTCAAGTTCATCCCCATGGCCAGCGCGCTGACCATGTCCTTCCAGGAGGTGCGGCCCTACCTGGGCAACCAGTGGGTCGGCGGCGCGAACTACACCGCGGTCCTCACCTCCGACGGCTTCCGCGAGGCCGCCTGGCACACCGTCGTCCTCGCGGTCGGCCAGACCGCCGGATCGATGGCGCTCGGCCTCGCCCTCGCCCTGCTGATGGAGGGCCAGGGCCGCAGGCTCGGCTTCGTGCGCTCGGCGGCCTTCCTGCCGGTCGTCGTGCCGATCGCGGTCGTCGCCGAACTGTGGCGGATCATGTACCACCCCACCGGGGACGGCATGCTCAACTCCCTCCTCGGTCTGGTGGGGTTCGGGCCCTCGGGGTTCATCAACGACCCCGACACCTCCCTGGTCTCCCTCGTGCTCACCGGCGTCTGGAGGGGCGCCCCCTACGACATGATGATCTTCCTCGCCGGTCTGGCCGGCGTGGACCGGGGACTGTACGAGGCGGCCAAGGTCGACGGCGCGTCACGGTTCCAGCGCGTCCGCCACGTCGCGATCCCCGGCCTGCGGTCGGTGCTGACCATCCTGTTCGTCCTCGCCGCCATCCGGGGCCTGCGCGTCTTCACCGAGGTCTTCCTGCTCACCAACGGCGGCCCCGACGGTTCGACCGAAGTCGTCATGACACTGATCTACAAGCTGGGCCTGGAGCAGAACAAGCTCGGGGTCGGCGCGGCCGGAGCGGTCCTGCTGTTCCTGGCGACGCTGGTCCTGACCCTCTGCGTCCACCTGTTCCGGCGGAGGGACGACGCATGAGCGCACCGACCGAGACCGCCCTCGGCCTGACCGAGAGCCGCAGCGCGGGCGGCCGGGTGGCGAAGGCCGTGATCCACCTCCTGGTCCTGGTGGTGTTCGCGGGGCCGCTCCTGGCCCTGCTCGTGAGCGCCTTCAACCACGTCAAGGACCCGACCCAGCTCGGTGTGGTCCCCTCCGACCCCACCCTGGACAACTTCGCGGTCGCGTTCGACCAGGGGGTCCTGACGTACCTGCTCAACTCGTTCTTCGTCGTCGGCTTCGGGCTGCTCCTCCAGGTCGCCGTCTCCGTCCTGGCCGGTTACGCCCTGGCCAGGAAGCGGTTCCGGGGGATGACCCTCGTCTTCGTCGCCATCCTGGCGACGCTGATGCTGCCCGAGGAGATCCTGGCCATTCCGCTGTCCGTGATCCTCGCCGACCTGCCCGTGATCCACGTCGACCTGATCGGTTCCCTGGCCGGCATGATCGTCCCCCTGGGGGCCTGGGCGTTCTCCATCCTGGTCATGACCGAGTTCATGAAGGACGTGCCCCGGGAGCTGGAGGAGGCCGCCCGGATCGACGGCGCCGGCGACCTGCGGATCTTCGCGCAGATCATCCTCCCGATGTGCAGGCCCGCGCTCGGCGTGATCGGCGTCTTCGGCTTCACGATGATCTGGGACCAGTACCTGCTGCCCCTGCTCGTGGCCACGGAGTCCTCCTCCTACACGCTGCCGCTGGCCCTGCGCACCCTGCGCGTCGACCCCCTCGTCACCCCCGGCGTCGTCCTGGCCGCGTCCCTGCTGGCCCTGCTGCCGTCCGTCGTCGTCTTCCTCCTCTTCCAGCGCTCCTTCGTCCACGGCCTGTCCAGCGGAGCCCTCAAGGGCTGACGCCCGGGGCCCCGGGCCGCCGGCCCGCCGCCCGCGCCCCGGGGCCCGCTCCGCGCCCGCCGTCCGCACCCCGAAAGGACCACCCCGTGCCCCCGTCCGGCCCGCCGCCCCGCCCGCCCGCACCGTCCGCCGCCCGCGTCCCCGCCGTCCTCCTCGCGGCCGGGCACGTCCCGGGGGCCCGCCGCGCCGCGCGTGCCGTCACCGTGGCGGTGGCGCCGTGAAGGTCACCTCCGTCGTCGTCACCCCCGTCGCCTTCGCCGACCCGCCCCTGCTCAACGCCGTCGGCGTCCACGAGCCGTACGCCCTGCGCGCGGTGGTGGAGGTCAGGACCGACACCGGCGCGTACGGCCTGGGCGAGAGCTACGGCGACGCCGCCCACCTCGACCTGCTGCGCGGCGTCGCCGGCGAACTGACCGGCCTCGACCCCTTCGACCTCAACGAACTGTCCCGCCGGGCCGCCGGAACCGTCGGCGGGCGCGTCGCGGGCGACGCGCACGGACTGATCGGCGGGGGAGGGGCCGCCAAGACGGTCGCGAGCGTCACCTCCCCGTTCGAGGTCGCCTGCCACGACCTCCAGGGCAAGCACCTCGGCAGGCCCGTCTCCGACCTCCTCGGCGGAGCCGTGCGCGACCGGGTCGACTTCTGCGGCTACCTGTTCGCGAAGTGGGCCGCCCACCCCGGCCGGGAACCGGACGCCTGGGGAGCCGCCCTCGACCCCGCCGGCCTCGTGGCCCAGGCCCGGCGCATGGCGGACCTGTACGGCTTCCGGTCCTTCAAGCTCAAGGGCGGCGTGCTCCCCCCGGACGAGGAGGTCGCCGCGATCAGGGCCCTGCGCGAGGCGTTCCCGGACCATCCGCTGCGGCTCGACCCCAACGCCTCCTGGTCCCCGGTCACCGCGGCCCGGGTCGCCCGCGAACTGGCCGGCGTACTGGAGTACCTGGAGGACCCGGTCGAGGGGGCGCCCGCCATGGCGGCCCTGGCCCGGACCGCCCCGATGCCGCTGGCCACCAACATGTGCGTGGTCACCTGGGAACAGCTCACCGAGGCCGTCGTCTCCCGGCCCGTCGGCGTCCTCCTCGGCGACCACCACTACTGGGGCGGCCTGAAGGCGTCCCAGCACCTGGCCGCCTGCTGCCGCCACTTCGGCATCGGCCTGTCCATGCACTCCAACTCCCACCTGGGGATCAGCCTCGCCGCGATGGTCCACCTCGCCGCCGCGACCCCCGCCATCGACCACGTACTGGACACCCACTGGCCCTGGAAGCGGCCCGAGGACGACGTCGTCACCGTCCCCTGGCGCCTCGTCGACGGCGCCGTCACCGTGCCGCGCGGCCCCGGCCTCGGCGTGGAACTGGACCGCGACGCGCTGGCCCGGCTGCACGAGCGGTACCTCGCCTGCGGCCTGACCCGCCGCGACGACGCCGCCTACCTGGCCCGGACGGCCCCCGGCGTACGGCTGCGCGAGGACGTCCACGAACCGGCCCGACCGCCCGTCGCCCCACGGACCCCTACGCCGAGGAACGATGCCCCATGACCGCCACCCCGGCCGGCCCCGTGCCGGCGGCACCGGACACGACCTGGTTCACCACCGACCGCTTCGGCATGTTCGTGCACTGGGGCCTGTACTCCCTCGCCGCCCGCCACGAATGGGTCATGAACCGCGAGCGGATGACGGACGAGCAGTACCGGGTGTACTTCGACCACTTCGACCCCGACCGCTACGACCCCGTCCGGTGGGCCAGGACGGCGAAGGCCGCCGGCATGCGGTACGTCGTGCTCACCACCAAGCACCACGACGGCTTCTGCCTCTGGGACAGCCGCCTCACCGACCACAAGGTCACCCGCACCCCCTACGGCCGCGACCTGGTCGGGCCCTTCGTCGAGGCGTGCCGCGCCGAGGGCCTCAAGATCGGCTTCTACCACTCCCTGATCGACTGGCACCACCCCTCGTTCCCCGTCGACGGCACCCACCCCCGGCGCGACGACGAGGAGTTCAGGGCCGCCCACGCCGACCGCGACATCCGCGCGTACCAGCGGTACCTGCACGGCCAGGTCCGCGAACTCCTCACCGACTACGGACGGATTGATTATCTCTTCTTCGACTTCTCCTACGAGGGCCGCGAGTGGTGGGGCGGCAAGGGCCCCGACGACTGGGACGCCCCCCGGCTCATGGAGACGGTCCGCGAACTCCAGCCCCACATCCTGGTCAACGACCGGGCCGGCCTCCCCGGCGACTTCGTCACCCCCGAGCAGTACCAGCCCTCCGCCCCGATGACCTCGGAGGGCCGGCCCGTGCTGTGGGAGGCGTGCCAGACGCTCAACGGAAGCTGGGGCTACGACCGCGACAACCTCGACCGCAAGAGCCCCGACCTCATCGTCCGGATGCTCGTCGACGGCGTCTCCAAGGGCGGGAACCTCCTGCTCAACGTCGGCCCCACCGGCCGCGGCGACCTCGACCCGCGCGACACCGCCGTCCTCGCGGAGGTGGGCCGCTGGTTCGACCTGCACGAACGGTCCGTGCGCGGCTGCGGTCCCTCGCCGTTCACCCCGCCCGCCGACTGCCGCTACACCCAGCGGGGCGACCGCCTCTACGTCCACCTCCTCGCCTGGCCGCTGCGCCATCTGCACCTGCCCGGCCTCGAAGGCCGGGTGCGCTACGCCCAGCTCCTCAACGACGCCTCCGAGATCGTCCGGGTCCACGTCGACCCGGACCGCCCGGCGGTCAACACGCAGATGGGCGGGCAGCCGGCGGGCACCCTCACCCTCCGGCTCCCGGTCCAGCGCCCCGACACGCCCGTACCCGTCATCGAACTCTTCCTGACGGACCCGGCGGGCGACCCTTCGTAATCCCACGTCCGTCCGCCCCACCCCGACCCCACGGAGGCACCATGCACAGGCGCACGTTCCTCACCGGCACCGCGATCGGGGCGGCCGCCGCCCTGTCCCCGATCGGCCCGGCGCACGCGGGTGCCGCCGGGCACGGGCACCCGCGCCGCCGCGGCCGCACCGTTTCCGTCGCCTCCCTCGACGCGCTCCGGAAGGCGATCGACGCGGCCGTGCCCGGCACCCGCATCGTCGTCGCCGACGGCGACTACACCGTCCCCGCGGCCGAACCCCTCGCCGTCCGGGGCAAGCACGGCTCCGGGGCCGCCCCCGTCACGATCGTCGCCGAGTCCCGGGGCGGCGTCGTCCTGCGCGGCGAACGCAGCTTCGTCCTCACGGACTCCTCCCACATCACCGTCAGCGGCTTCTCCTTCCGCCAGGGCACCACCCTGGACATCCCGCCGACCTGCACGCACGTCCGGCTGACCCGCAACGACTTCCAACTCGCCGACATCGAGGGCCTGCACTGGGTCATGGTGCGCGGCGACGACAGCGTGATCGACCGCAACCACTTCCACGGCAAGACCACGCTCGGCATCTACCTCGGCATCGAGGGCGCGGGCGGCGAGGCCATGGCCCAGCGCGTCCACGTGCACCGGAACCACTTCTCCGACCACACCTTCCCCGGCGCCAACGGCGGCGAGCCGATCCGCCTCGGCGTCAGCCCCCGCGCCCTCTCCAGCGCGCACGCGATCGTGGAGTACAACCTGTTCGAGCGGGCCGACGGCGATCCCGAGGCCATCTCCGTGAAGAGTTCCGACAACGTCATCCGGTACAACACCATCCGGAACAGCGCCGGCGGCATCGTCCTGCGCCACGGCAACGGCACCCGCGTCGAGGGCAACTACCTGGTCGACGGCGAGGAGGGCATCCGGATCTACGGCAACGACCACGTCGTCGTCAACAACTACCTCGCCGGACTGTCCGGCCGGGCCATGGTGATCGGCAGCGGCTCGGCACGCGACCACCTCCCCGGCGAACCGGCCGCCGACCGCCGGGGCAACGACGCGCCCGACCGCGTCCTCGTCGCCCACAACACGTTCCTCGACAACGCGAGGACCCTCTCGGGCGAGGCCCAGCGCCCGCACGAGCCCCGGGACGTCACCGTCGCCGACAACCTCCTCGTCGGCCGGTCCGGCGACCTCGTGGAGATGGCGAACACGACGCGCTTCACCTGGCAGGGCAACATCCTGTTCGGAGCGGCGAACGACGGGAACATCCCCGCCGGCGGCTTCCACCGGGCCGACCCCCGGCTCGTGCGGGGGTCCGACGGGGTGTACCGCCTGTCCCGCACGAGCCGCGCGATCGGGGCGGCCACCCTCGAGAACCCGCCCGTCACCCACGACATCGACGGCGACCCGCGCGGAAGCCGGCGGGACGTCGGCGCCGACGAGTACGCCACCGCCACGCCGAGGCGCCGGCCCCTGACCCCGGCGGACGTGGGCCCCCACGCGCCCTGAGCCGCGCCCCGGTGAGGGGCGGCGGGCGGGCCGGTCCCTTCCGGCCCGCCCACCGCCCCTTCCCCACCCGTCCTTCCCCTTCGCTCCGTCCCGTCCTTTTCCTTTTCCTTTGCCCCGTCCCGTCCTCCCCCTTCGCCCCCTCCCGTCTTTCCGCTCTCCGTCCGCTCTCCGACCGGAAGGTGCCCCCGCCCGTGCCCGAAGTCCCGCCCCCCGCCCCGCCGGCCGGTCCGGCCGCCGTCCCCTTCCGGCCCGGCCTCTGCTCCGTCACCTTCCGGCACCTGCCCGTCGCCGAGGTCGCCCGGCGGGCGGCGGAGGCGGGCCTGGAGGCGATCGAGTGGGGAGCCGACGTGCACGCCCCGCCCGGCGATTCCGGGGCCCTCCGGGCGGCCCGGGACGCCGCCGGGCGGTACGGTCTGGCCGTCTGCTCGTACGGTTCGTACTTCCGCTGCCTCCCCGGCGAGGCGCCGGGTTTCGCGGAGGTCGCCCGCGCCGCGGTGGCCCTCGGGGCACCCCGCGTCCGGATCTGGGCGGGGGCCGCCGGGTCGGCGTCCGTCACGGAGGAGGACCGCGCCCGGACCACCGCGTGCCTGCGGGAGACCGCGCTGATCGCCCGGGACCACGGCCTGGACGTCTCCCTGGAGTTCCACGCCGGGACGCTGACCGACTCGGCGCCCTCCACGGTCCGTCTCCTGGAGGAGGCGGCCGCCGTCAACCTCACCCCCTCCTGGCAGCCGCCCCAGGACGCCCCCGACGAGGACGCGCTCGCCGGACTCGCCGCCCTGGCCGGCCGGGTCGCCACCGTCCACGTCTTCTCCTGGTGGCCGGGCAACCACCGGCTGCCCCTGGCCGCCCGCGAGGAGCTGTGGACGCGGGCGTTCCGGCTGCTCGCCGAACGACCCCGGGCGCGGGACGCCCTGCTGGAGTTCGTACCGGGCGACGACCCCGCCGTCCTGGCGCGGGAGGCGGCGACACTGCGGCGCGCGGCCTCCGCCGTCGGCCCGGAGCAGGACCCGCCCGGACCTGGAGTAGGCTGACGGACGACCGACACATCCGATGAATTTCGCCGCGCAGAGGAGGACGCCGTGGCCGTGACCGACGAGGCGATCGGGAAGATCAAGGAGATGATCGTCTCCGGCGCGCTGCGTCCGGGCGACCGCCTGCCGAAGGAGGCCGATCTCGCCGCCGAGCTGGGCCTCTCGCGCAACTCCCTGCGGGAGGCGGTGAAGGCGCTCTCCCTGCTGAACATCCTCGACGTGCGGCAGGGCGACGGCACGTACGTCTCCAGCCTCGAACCGCCCCTGCTGCTCGAAGCCGTGTCGTTCGTCCTGGACTTCCACCAGGACGACCAGGCGCTCCAGGCGCTGAAGGTGCGGGGCATCCTGGAACCGGCGGCGACCGCCCTGGCGGCGGAGCGGATCGGCGAGGACGAGATCCGGGACCTCGGCGCGCTCCTCGACCGCCTCGGCGACGCGCCGAGCCTGGACCAACTCGTCGCCAGCGACCTGGAGTTCCACCGCCGGATCGCGGCGGCTTCCGGGATCCCCCTGCTGTGCTCGCTCCTCGACAGCATCTCCGGGGCCACCGTGCGGGCCCGGCTGTGGCGGGGCATCACCGAGGACACGGCCGTGGCCAGGACGGTGGCGGAGCACCGGGCGATCCTGGACGCGCTCGCCGCGCGCGACGCGCGCACGGCGGAGGCGTGGGCGACCATCCACATCTCCAACGTGGTCCGCTGGCTCGACGGCGCGCTCTGAGGCGACACCGCCGCCGGCGCGCGGCGCGGGGCGGATCCCGGGGTGGGACGTCTCGTTCCGGACGCCCGTTCCCGCCGGGGACCTCCCGGGGCCGGGCGTCCGTCCGGCACGCGCCGTCCGGCGCGCGACCCCGCGCGGAACCGGACCGGCGGGGCCCGTCGTTGCCCGTGTGACCACCGCGCTCCTCGGAAGAAACATCCGATGTCTACTTGCCCCGTCTCTCCGGAGCGCCGTATCGTTCTCGCTCGACAGGCCAATCACCCGATCTGTGTTGGCGGTTGGGGCTGCCCCGCGTCGACCGGGCAGACGAGCCGGACACCGAGCAGACAGCCCAGGTGTGAAAGGAACCCCGTTGACCACTGACATCACGCGGGTCGTCGCGATGGACACCTACGACATCCGTTTCCCGACCTCCCGCGAACTCGACGGGTCCGACGCGATGAACCCGGACCCCGACTACTCCGCGGCCTACCTCGTCCTGCGCACCGACGAGCCCGAAGGGCCCACGGGACACGGCTTCACCTTCACCATCGGACGCGGCAACGACGTCCAGGTCGCGGCGATCGAAGCCCTGCGCCCGTACGTCGTCGGCCGCCCCGTCGAGGAACTCTGCGCCGACCCCGGCCTGATCAGCCGCGCCCTCACCGGCGACAGCCAGCTCCGCTGGCTCGGCCCCGAGAAGGGGGTCATGCACATGGCCGTCGGCGCCGTGGTCAACGCCGTCTGGGACCTGGCCGCCAAACGACGCGGCCTGCCGCTGTGGAAACTCCTCGCCGACGCCGACCCCGAGTGGCTGGTCTCACAGGTGGACTTCCGCTACCTCACCGACGCGCTCACCCCCGGGGAGGCGCTCGACCTGCTGCGACGCGGCAAGGAGGGACGGGAGGAGCGCGAGGACGTCCTGCGGGCCCGGGGCTACCCCGCCTACACCACGTCGCCCGGCTGGCTCGGCTACTCCGACGAGAAGCTGACCCGGCTCGCCGAGGAAGCGGTCGCCGCCGGCTTCACCCAGATCAAGCTGAAGGTCGGCGCCGACCTGGCGGACGACGTCCGCCGCTGCCGCGCCGCCCGCGCCGCCGTCGGCACGGACATCCGCCTGGCCGTCGACGCCAACCAGCGGTGGAACGTGGCCGAGGCGATCGAATGGACCCGCGCGCTCGCCGAGTTCGACCCGTACTGGGTCGAGGAGCCCACCAGCCCGGACGACATCCTCGGCCACGCCCGCGTCCGCGAGGCCGTCGCCCCCGTCAAGGTCGCCACCGGCGAACACGTCCAGAACCGCGTCGTCTTCAAGCAGCTCCTCCAGGCCGGCGCGGTGGACATCGTCCAGCTGGACGCGGCCCGGGTGGGAGGGGTGAACGAGAACCTCGCCATCCTGCTGCTCGCCGCCAAGTTCGGCGTCCCCGTCTGCCCGCACGCCGGCGGGGTGGGACTGTGCGAACTGGTCCAGCACCTGGCGATGTTCGACTACGTCGCGCTCAGCGGAACCACCGAGGACCGGGTCATCGAGTTCGTCGACCACCTGCACGAACACTTCGCCCACCCGGCCGTCGTCCGCGACGGCCACTACGCGGCGCCCCTCGCGCCCGGCTTCTCCGCCGACATGCACGCGGCCTCGCTGGCCACCTTCACCTACCCCGGCGGCGCCTTCTGGGCCGCCGACCTGGCGGGTCCCGTGGCCGCCGTCCCCCCGCCGGACGGCGCCGGGACCCTTCGCGACGCCGCGGAGGCGACGGCATGAGCGCCCGGTCCCTCGCCGGCCTGCGGGCCGTCGTCACCGGCGGCGCCTCCGGCATCGGACTCGCCGTCGCGCGGGCCCTGGACGCCCGGGGCACCGCCGTCGCCGTCCTCGACCTGAACCCCGGCGCGGTCCCCGCACCGCTCCGCGCCTTCCCGGCGGACGTCGGCGACGACGCGTCGGTGCGCGCGGCGGTCGGGGCGGCCGCCACCGCGCTCGGCGGCATCGACATCCTGGTCAACAACGCGGGCGTCGGCGCCACCGGAACGGTCGAGGACAACCCCGACGACCAGTGGCACGCCGTCCTCGACGTCAACCTCCTCGGCGTCGTCCGCACCACCCGGGCCGCCCTGCCCCACCTCCGCCGCTCGCCGCACGCCTCCGTCGTCAACACCTGCTCCATCGCCGCCACCGCCGGCCTGCCCCGGCGGGCGCTGTACTCGGCGAGCAAGGGAGCCGTCCTCTCGCTCACCCTCGCCATGGCCGCCGACCACGTCCGGGAGGGCATCCGGGTCAACTGCGTCAACCCCGGCACCGTGGACACCCCGTGGGTCGCCCGCCTTCTCGACGCGGCCGACGACCCGGAGGCCGAACGCGCGGCCCTCGGCGCCCGCCAGCCCACCGGACGGCTCGTGAGCGCCGACGAGGTCGCGGCCGCCGTCGTGTACCTGGCCTCCCCGGCCGCCGGCTCCGTGACCGGCACCGCCCTCGCCGTCGACGGCGGCATGGCGGGCCTCCGACCGCGCCCGGCCGGCTCGTGAACGGGGGAAGCGGGAGAAGCGGCGGAAGCGGAGGAGGGGCCGACGGGGAGGCGAGGCACGCCGGTCCCGGAGCGGACGGCACCGGCTCCCGCGAGGGCCGTACCGGCGCCGGCCGGGCGACTCCCGACCGCCCCGGCCCCGGCTCCAGTCCCGGCCACGCTTCCGGCCGCCCCGGCCCGGACTCCGGCCGCCCCGGCCTCGACCACCCCGACCGCGCCTTCCTCGGCCGCACCGGCGCCTGGACCACCCGTCTCGGGTTCGGCGCGGCGGGCATCGGCAACCTCTACGGCCCCGTCACCGACGAGGACGCCGAACAGGCCCTCGCGACCGCCTGGGACCGGGGCGTCCGGTCCTTCGACACCGCGCCGCACTACGGCCTGGGCCTGTCCGAACGGCGGCTCGGCGCGTTCCTCCGGGACCGGCCCCGCGACGCGTACAGCCTCTCGACGAAGGCCGGCCGCCTCCTCGTCCCCGCCCCCGGCGCGACCGGTGACGACCTCGCCCACGGCTTCGCGGTCCCCGCCGCGTACCGCAGGGAGTGGGACTTCAGCGCGGACGGCGTCCGGCGGAGCCTCGAACAGAGCCTGGAACGGCTCGGCCTCGACCGCGTCGACACCGTGTACCTGCACGACCCCGACGACCACGCGGACCAGGCCCTGCGCGAGGCGTACCCGGCCCTGGAACGCCTGCGCGCCGAGGGCGTCGTCCGGGCCGTCGGGGTGGGCATGAACCAGACGGCGGTCCCGGCCCGCTTCGTCACCGAGACCGACATCGACGTCGTCCTCCTCGCCGGCCGCTACACCCTGCTCGACCAGAGCGGCCTGTCCGAGCTGCTGCCGGCCGCCCTCGACCGGGGGGTGTCGGTCGTCGCCGGCGGGGTGTTCAACTCGGGACTCCTCGCGGACCCCCGCCCCGGCTCCCCCTACGACTACGCCGCCGCGCCGCCCGAGACCCTGCGGCGGGCCGTACGCCTCCAGGAGATCTGCCGGCGCCACGGCGTGCCCCTGAGGGCCGCGGCGGTCCGCTTCCCGCTGGCGCACCCGGCCGTGGCGGGGGTCCTGCTGGGGCTGCGCGGCGCGGCGGAGGCGTCGGACGCCGCCGACCTGCTGGACCTCGACGTCCCCGCCGCCCTCTGGGACGAGCTGCGCCGCGAGGGCCACCTGCCCGGACACGCCCCCGTCCCCGGCCCGGACGGACGGGTCCGGTGACGGCCGCCCCCTCCGCCGCGCCCCCCATCCCACCCCTGGAGCGGAAGACCGATGAGAATCGCCCTGCACACCCGGGTCCGGGCGGACCGCGTCGCCGCCTACGAGCGGGCGCACCGCGAGGTGCCCGCCGCACTGACCCGCGCGATCCGGGAGGCCGGCTGCACCTCCTGGACCATCTGGCGCAGCGGCACGGACCTCTTCCACCTCCTCGAATGCGAGGACTACGCCCGGCTCCTGGCCGAACTGGAGGGGCTGCCGGTCAACGTCGAGTGGCAGGCGCGCATGGCCGGACTCCTCGACGTCGCGCACGACTACTCCGAAGCGGGTGCGGACGCCGGCCTGCCCGTGGTGTGGGAGCTGTGAGCGTGCCCCTCGTCGACGCCCACCACCACCTCTGGGACCTCGCCGTACGCGACCAGGACTGGATCACCGGGCCCGCCCTCGCCCCGCTGCGCCGCACCTTCTCGGAGAGCGACCTGCGGGCCGAGACCGCCGCGGCGGGGGTGACGGCGACCGTCCTCGTCCAGACGGTGACCGTGGCCGACGAGACCCCCGAGATGCTGGCCGTGGCCCGCGCCGGTGACCTCGTCGCCGGGGTGGTGGGCTGGACGGACCTGACGGCGCCCGGCGTCGCGGACGCCCTGGCCGCCCTGCGCGAACGGCCGGGCGGCGAACACCTGGTGGGCATCCGCCACCAGGTGCAGTCGGAGCCGGACCCCGACTGGCTGCTGCGCCCCGACGTCCTGCGCGGCCTGCGGGCGGTGGCCGACGCCGGTCTCGCCTACGACCTGGTGATCCTCCCGCACCAGCTCCCCGCCGCGACCTCGGCGGCGGCGGCGCTCCCCGGTCTCACCCTCGTCCTGGACCACGCGGCGAAACCGCCCGTCGCCACCGGGGAGCTCGAACCGTGGGCGACCCGCCTGCGGGCCTTCGCCGCCCTGCCCCACACCTTCTGCAAGCTCTCGGGACTGCTCACCGAGGCCGACTGGCGGACCTGGACGGTGCGGGACCTCCGTCCGTACGCCGGTGTCCTGCTCGACGCCTTCGGCCCGGACCGGCTGATGTTCGGCTCCGACTGGCCCGTCTGCACCCTCGCGGCCCCGTACGGGAAGACCCTGGCGACGGCGAGGGACCTCACACGGGAACTCGGCCCGGCCGAACGGGAGGCGGTGTTCGGGGGCACCGCCGTCGCCGCCTACCGCCTGGCGGTGCCGGCCCCGGAAGGAGCGGAACGGCCCGGGAGGGGCCGGGACGGCGGGTGAGGGGCCCGGACGGCGCCGGAGGGTTCAGAGCGGCACGATCGTGACCTCCGTCGCCTTCACGCTCGTCCAGACGGACACCCCGTCCGCCAGGCCGAGTTCGGCGGCGGCCTGCGGGGTGATCTCGGCGACGAGGTCGGGCACCTGCTCCGAGCCGACGAGGACCCGCAGCCGGCTGCCGCCGGCCGTGATCTCGCGCACCGTGCCGGACCAGGCGTTGCGGGGGCTGCCACCGGGCCTCTCGCGGTGGACGGACACGGCCTCGGGCGGGACGACCGCGAGCGCCTCGGTGCCCGCGGGCAGGGTCTCGGCGGCGACCAGGACGCCCCCTCCCGCCGGCGCCAGGCCCTCGGCGGTCGCGGTGCCGGGCCAGGCGTTGCGGCCGAGCATCCGGGCCACCCAGGGCGAGCGGGGATGCCGGGTGACCTCGGCGGGGGAGGCGTCCTGGAGCGCGCGCCCCTCCTCCAGGACGAGGACGCGGCCGGCGAGGGAGACGGCCTCCACCGGATCGTGGGTGACGATCAGGCAGACGCCGCCGAACCCGGCGAGGTGCGTGCGGAGGGTGTGCCGGACACGGGCCCTGGTCGTCTGGTCGAGGGCGGCCAGGGGCTCGTCGAGCAGGAGGAGCCGGGGCCGCGCGGCCAGCGCGCGCGCGAGGGCGACCCGCTGGGCCTGACCGCCCGAGAGCTGGGCCGGACGCCGGTGGGCGAGGTGGCCGACCCCGAGCCGGTCGAGCCAGGACCGCGCCGCCCGGCGCGCCTCCGTCCGCGCGACGCCCTGGGCCCGCAGCCCGTACGCGGTGTTGGCGAGGGCGCTCAGGTGGGGGAAGAGGGCGCCGTCCTGCGGCACCCAGGCGACCCGCCTGCGGTGCGGGGGCAGGGCGGTGACGTCGGTGGCGCCGAGACGGAGCACGGCGTGCGCCCTCGGCGTGAGGCCGAGGAGGGCGCGCAGGAGCGTGGTCTTCCCGGCGCCGTTGGGCCCGACCACGGCGATGGTGGTGCCCGCCGCCGCGTCCAGGGTGAGCCGGGTGAAGCCGGTGACCTCGGCGTGCAGGGGCCAGTGCCCGCCCTCCTCCTCCGGTGCCGGGGTCCCGGACGGGGCGGTCTCCTCGTCCGGGACCCCCGGGACCCGCCGGACGCGCTTCTCCGCGGGCGTCCCCGTCCAGCGGCCGCGCAGGGCGACGAGGACGCCCATGGCGACGGCGAGCAGGAGGAGCGAGACGGAGGTGGCGGCCGCCGGATCGTCCTGGAGCAGCAGATAGACCTGGAGGGGCAGGGTCTGGGTGGTGCCGGGCAGGTTGCCCGCGAAGGTGATGGTGGCGCCGAACTCGCCCAGTGCCCGCGCCCAGGTCAGCGCCGCGCCCGCGACCAGACCGGGGGCGACCATGGGCAGCGTGACGGTGAGGAAGACCCGCACCGGCGACGCGCCGAGCGAGGCGGCCGTCTCCTCGTACCGGGGCCGGAGCCCCCGCAGGGCCCCTTCGAGGCTGACGACCAGGAACGGCATGGCGACGAACGTGGCCGCGAGGACGGCGCCGGAGGTGTGGAAGGGGAGCGTGGCGCCGAAGGCGCCCTCGAGCCACGGGCCCAGGAGCCCGCGCCGCCCGAAGGCGAGCAGCAGTGCCACCCCGCCGACGGTGGGCGGCAGCACCATCGGCAGCAGGACGAGCGACCGGACGAACGTCCTGCCGGGGAAGGGCACCCGGGCGAGCAGCCAGGCGAGCGGGACGCCGAACACCAGCGAGAGGCCGAGCGCCCAGAACGACACGACGAGGGAGAGCCGCAGCGCCCGGACCGTGCCCGGCGCGCCGAGGTGCCCGGCCAGCTCGCCCCACTCCGTCCGCGCCAGGACGCCGATCAGGGGGAGGGTCAGGAACGCCACGGCCAGGAGGGCGGGCACGGCCAGCACGGCGGGCGTGCGGGCTCCGGCCGTACGGGCGGCTGGTCGTCTCATCGGGCGTCCCGGGGAGGTGAGGAGGGCGCGGGCCGCCCGTCTCCCTCCGGTACGGGCGGCCGCCGGGCGGCGGGAGCGGTCACGGCTTCAGGAACCCCGCGTCCCGGAGGATCTTCTGCGCCTCCGGCGAGCTCAGCCACGCGACGAACGCCGCGGCGGCCCCGGCGTTCTCCGACGCCTTGAGGGTAGCGGCCGGGTACGCGGCGACGGCGTTCTGCGCGTCGGGGATCCGGACGGCGTCGACCTTGCCCCCGGCGCTCTCGGCGTCGGTCGCGTAGACGAGCCCGGCGTCGGCCTCGCCGAGTCCGACCTTGCCGAGCACGGCCCGGACGTTCGGCTCCCGGGAGACCGGCCTCACCGTGATCCCCCGGGCGTCGAGGATCTTCGCGCCGTACGTGCCGGCCGGCACCCCGGGGGCGGCGAGGACGACCTTGAGCCGGGTGTCCGCGAGGTCCTCCAGCGCGTCGACCTTGAACGGGTTGCCCTTCCCGACGGCGATGACCAGCCGGTTCCTGGCGATGACCACCGGGGCCCCGGTGTCGGCCCGCACCTTGTCCATGCTCCCGGTGTCGGCGGTGACCAGGGCGTCGGCCGGGGCCCCCTGGGCGACCTGGGCGACGAGTTCCTGCGAGCCGGCGAAGGAGAAGGTGACCCTCGTTCCCGGGTGGCTCCTCTCGTACGCCGCGCCGGCCGTCCGGAACACGTCGGTCAGCGACGCGGCGGCCAGCACGGTCAGGCGCGTCCGGGGCGCGGAACCGGCCCCCGCGGATCCGCCGGTGTCCTGCGCGCCGCCCGAACAGGCCGCGAGCGGGACGAGCAGGGCCGTGACGAGGGCGGCGAGGGCGGTCCGGCGCCGCGCCGCACCGGAACGCGTGCCCGGCAGATGCGCCGTGTGAACGGAGGTATCGGGTCGCATGTGCGACACGCTAGGGCCGTTCGGCTCTCAGGTGCAACAAATTCGTGTCTCCGTCCAGCGCGGACGCGGGGAGGCGGGAGGAAGAGACGAGGGAAGCGCGCCGGACCGGACCGCCCCGGCGGTCGCGGGCGCGCGGACCGCGACGGAGGGCACGCCGCGCCGACCGGCCGGCCGCGCGGACGACGGCGGACACCGCGGCACCGACCTTCTTCACCGCAACCTCCGCCGCGTCGGCAGTCGTTCATGTTTCGGACATCTGAAACCGGCCAAAGGGCCGTCCGGATCGCGTACCCATGGCGGAACCAGCTGGAAGAGCGGTGCCCGGACGCGCGTGCGCGACACCCGGGCGGGTCCCGGTACCGGGACCCGCCGGCGGCACCGCCGCAACCGAGAGGAACTCCCCGTGGATCGCAGGTTTCTGCTCACCGCCGCGACGGGCGCGGTGGGCATGGCCGCCGTCTCCCGGACACCGGCGGGCGCGGCGGCCCCCGCCCATGCCGGACCGGAACGCCCGGTCAGCGTGTTCAACGTCATCAGCGACATCCAGGGCGACCTGCGGGACCTCGGCGTGGCGCTGGAGGACATGAACCGGACCAACCCCCGGAGTTCGGGCCTCGCCGTCGCCGGCGACATCACGCCGCGCGGATACGACGCCGAGTACGCGGAGGTCTCCGCCGAACTCGCCCGCCACACCCACGCGCGGACGGTCGCCTGGGCCATCGGCAACCACGAGTTCTACGTCCCCAAGTGGCGCGACCCGGCGACCATCTCCCAGGACACCTGGCCCAACGGCACCACGGAGGACTCCCTCTTCCGGAGCTTCTACCGCTTCGCCGGCCGCAACACGGTGCACGCGGAGCACTCGTTCGGCGGGATCCCGGTGCTGAGCCTCGGCACCGAGAAGTACATGCACTACCACGACCCGAAGCTCTGGGACGAGGTGTGGCTCAGCGACGCGCAGTTCGCCTGGCTCGAACAGCGCCTCGCGTACTGGGCGCGCCGGCGCAAGCCCGTCATGGTCGTCACGCACCACCCGCTCCCCAACACCGTCTCCGGCAGCCACAACCGCCTGTACGCGCGGGACTACCTCCAGGCGGACCGGCTGCTCGGCGTCCTCGGCCGTCACCGCGACGTCTTCCTCTTCTGCGGGCACACCCACTGGGACCTCGGCCTGTCGGACTGGTACGTCCGCAGGGTCGTCCCCGGCACCGCCAACCTGGACGGCTTCTCCGTCGTCAACACGGGTGCCGTGCAGACCGGTTACACGGACGACGGCAAGGGCGGCGAGGTCTCCGTGCCCGGCACGTTCAACCAGGGGCTCCAGGTCGAGGTCTTCCACGACCGGGTCGTCGTCAAGGCACGCGACTTCGCCGCGGGCAGCTGGCTGAAGCAGATCACGGTCCCGCTCTCGACCCGGATCTGACCCCCTCCGGACGCGCCCGGCGTCCCCGGGGCCGCCGTCCGGCCCCGGGGACTGTGGGCGGTACGGGTGACCGGGACCCGCCGGCGGTGACCGCCGGACGGGTCGGTCGTTACTGCCGGACGTGAAGAAGACGATCCTGGCGGCCCTCGTGGCCGCGTCCGTGACGGCCCTGATCGCCCCGGCCGCCGCCACCGCGGCCCCCGCCGACGACCGGTCCGCCGCCGCCCTGTCCGACGTCCGTACGCGGGAGCCCGCCGGGGCGAAGACGCGGTGGCCCGAGACGGTCGGCCTGCCGAGGGCCTGGGCCAGGAGGGTGATCCTGCGGGACCGTCCCGGCCTGCGGGTCGTGTACCTCCCGGAAGGGGCCCTGGTCACCATGGAGTACGACGAGAACCGCGTCCGCGTCTTCCACGACCCGTACGGGATCGTCACCCAGGCCCCCACGGTCGGCTAGCCCCCGCCCGGCCCCGTACCTCCCGGCCCCGCGCCCCCGGGGCGGCCTCCCCCGTACGGCGGCCCCGCCCTTCACCCGATCGCCCGCACAGATGTCGTCACCACCGCCGGACGGTGACTATGGCCGCATCGGCCATCGAGAAGACAAGGGCATCGCATGGTTCAGGGATTTTCCAGAGAACCGGGGACCCACGGTCCGCTGACCGAGGTCGGGCCGGAGGGAACCAGGAAGATCACCCTCTGGGCGGTCGCGATCGCGCTGGGCGGCTTCCTGTTCGGCTTCGACACGGGAGTCGTCTCCGGGGCGCTGCTGTACATCAAGGAGGACTTCGACCTCAACTCCTTCGAACAGGGCAGCGTGGTCAGCGTCCTGCTCATCGGCGCGGTGATCGGCGCCAGCTCGGCGGGCGGCCTCGCCGACCGGTTCGGCCGGCGCAAGGCCCTGCGCCTCATCGGCCTCGTGTTCCTCGTCGGCACCGCGATCGCGTCCCTGGCGAACGGATACCCGGTGCTCATGGTGGGCCGGATCGTCCTCGGCCTCTCCGTCGGCGCCGCGTCCGCGACGGTCCCGGTCTACCTCTCGGAGATCTCGCCGACGAAGATCCGCGGCCGGATGCTCACCATGAACCAGCTCATGATCACGGTGGGCATCCTCGTCGCCTACCTCGTCAACCTCGCCTTCGCGGGCGGCGGGACGTGGCGGGCGATGTTCGCCGTCGGCGCGGTCCCCGCCCTCCTCATGATCGCGGCCACGCTGTGGCTGCTGCCCGAGTCGCCCCAGTGGCTGATCGCCCACGGCCAGGAGGACGTGGCGCGCCGGGGGATCGCCGCGCTGACGGACGGGCCGACGGCGGACGAACTGATCCGGCGGGCCCGGCAGCGCATGGACGCGGAGCGCGAGAAGCAGTCGCGGAAGGAGGCGACGGGCGGGCAGGGGATCCGGCGGCTGCTGGCCCCCGACGTGCGGCCCGCCCTGATCGTCGGCCTCACCCTGGCGGCCGTACAGCAGTTCGCCGGCATCAACACGATCATCTACTACGCGCCGACCATCATCCAGCAGACCGGCCTCAACGCGTCGAACGCCATCTTCTACTCGGTGTTCATCGGCCTGATCAACCTGATCATGACGCTGGTGGCGATCAAGCTGGTGGACCGGGTGGGACGGCGTCCCATGGTCCTCGTCTCGCTCGGCCTGATGGCGGTCTCGATCTTCCTGCTGGGCCTCGCGTTCGTCGTGGACATGAGCTCGGGGCTGACCCTGATGTTCATGGTGATCTACATCGCCGCCTTCGCGGGCGGCCTCGGCCCCGTCTTCTGGACGCTGATCGGGGAGATCTTCCCGCCGTCCGTCCGGGCCGAGGGATCGAGCCTGTCCACCGCCGTCAACTGGGTGTCCAACTTCATCGTCAGCCTGGCCTTCCTGCCCCTGGCCAACCTCATCGGCCAGGGCGAGACCTTCTGGATCTTCGCGGGGATCTGCCTGTTCGCGTTCCTCTTCGTCGGCCGGTACCTGCCCGAGACCAGGGGCCGGGACGCCGAGCAGATCGAGAAGGCCCTCGACGCCCGCTTCAAGCACGCCCCGGACCGGTCGGACGGCTCCCGGGAGACGACCTCGCAGAAAGGAAGCTCGCGATGAGCGACACCCTCCTCGGCCCCGCCGCCCTCGAACGCGCCGACGCCCTCGTGCTCTTCGGGATCACCGGAGACCTCACCAAGAAGATGCTGTTCCCCGCGCTGTACCGCCTCGCCGAGGACGGCAGGCTCACCGTCCCCGTCATCGGCGTGGCCGCCGGCGACTGGGACGACGACGCGCTGCGCCGGCACGCCCGGGAGTCGATCGCCGCCGCCGTCCCCGACTTCGACCAAGCCGTCTTCGACCGGTTCGCCCGGGGCCTCTCCATCGTCACCGGCGACTTCACCGACCGGGACACCTTCGCCCGGCTGCGCGAGGCCGTCGCCGGACACGGCTTCGTGGTCCACTACCTGGCCATCCCGCCGACCCTGTTCACCACCGTCGCCCACGCCCTGGCCGAAGCGGGCCTGAACCGCAACGCCCGTCTGGTGGTCGAGAAGCCGTTCGGCCACGACCTGGCCTCCGCGCGGAAGCTCCAGGAGGACCTGAACACCTGCTTCGACGACCACCACCTGCTGCGGGTGGACCACTTCCTGGGCAACACCGCGGTGGAGAGCCTGATGGTCGCCCGTTTCGCCAACACCCTGCTGGCCCCGATCTGGCACCGCTCCTACGTCGACAACGTCCAGATCACCCTCGCCGAGGACTTCGACGTCGCCGACCGCGGCTCCTTCTACGACTCCGTGGGCTGTCTGCGCGACGTCGTCCAGAACCACATGCTCCAGGTCCTCGCCTTCCTCGCGATGGACCCGCCCAGCGCCTCCGACGCCCGTGCCCAGGGCCTGGAGAAGTGGCGGGTGCTGCACGCCACCCGCACGATGGACCCCGCCGCCACCGTACGCGGCCAGTACGACGGCTACCTCGACGTCGAGGGCGTCGCGCCGGGCTCCACCACCGAGACGTACTTCGCCACCCGCCTGTTCATCGACAACTGGCGCTGGTCCGGCGTCCCCTTCTACCTGCGCAGCGGGAAGTCGCTGGCCGTGACCGCGACCGAGGTGATCGTCCAGCTCCGCACGCCCCCGCTGGAACTCTTCGGCGGCGACACCGGGACGACCCCGCCCAACCTCATCCGCTTCCGCGTCGACGGCGACACCGGCATCCGGGCCGACCTGGTGCTCCGCAAGCCCGAGGAGGGCGTGAGGCGCCCGATGACCGTGCCCATCGGCGTCGACTTCGCCAAGGTCCTCGGACGACAGGAACTGCCGTACGAGAACATCCTCCGGGGCGCCGTCGTCGGCGACCCCGAGTGCTTCGCCTTCTTCCCCGCGATCCTGGAGTGCTGGCGGATCGTCGCCCCCGTCCTCGACCCCGCCGAACCGCCCCTGCCGTACGCCCCGGGGAGCTGGGGCCCGGAGCGGGCCGACCGGCTTCCCGCCCCGGAGCGGTGGCACCAGCCGGGACGGCGCCTCTTCGAGGACGTCGCCGGCGGACCGGCGGACCGGACGGGAGCCTGACGGCTCAGCCGGCCACGATCCCCCAGGAGCCGGTGAAGCCCGCGCCGGGTTCCAGGCGCACCAGGTCCGTGCCGCTCGCGAAGGCGTTGGGCGGCCCGGTCATCGGCTCCGCCGCGAGCCCGCGGCGCCGGTGCGCGGCGGGCACGTCGTCGGCGGTGTAGACCTCCAGCCACGGCTGGGCGGCGTCCAGCCAGAGGGAGGTCGTACGGGTACGGCCGGACAGGTGGACCCAGGCCCGGTCCCGTTCGTCGCGCTCCAGCGCGGTGAAGGCCAGGTCGACGGCCAGCCCGCCCAGCCGGCGCCCCCCGCGCAGGTCGTACGGGGTGCCCTCGACGTCCACCGGGGGTCCCTGGGGGATCATCCGCTCGTCGACGGGGAGGTACTTCCCGCCCGGGACCCGGACGACACAGTCGTCCAGGGGCTCGCCGACGGTGAGGTACGGATGCGCGCCGTGCGCGTAGGGCGCCGGCACCGAACCCGCGTTCACCGCCGTGACCTGGACGGTCAGTCCGGTGTCGGCGTCGAGGACGTACGCCGCCTCCAGGTCGAGCCGGAAGGGGTACCCGGTCGAACCGAGCAGCCGGCACCCCAGCAGCACCCGGTCGCCGGCGCGCCCGACGGGGGACCACGAAACCCACCGGGTCAGCCCGTGGAGGGCGCAGTCGCGCTCCGGCTCGGAGAGGTCGAGCTGATGGGCCGTGCCGTCGAAGACGTAACGGCCGCGGTCGATCCGGTTCGGCCAGGGAATGAGGAGCTGCCCGAACGCGGCGGGCGCCGGCTCGTCCGTCCCGTAGGACAGCACCAGCGGTTCGCCCCGGTACGTCAGCTCCCGCAGACCGCCGCCCTGCTCCGTCACCACGGCCCGGTAGTCCCCGGCCCCGAACGCGTACTGCTCACCACTCGTCTCGTATGCCACCGCGCCTTCATAGCCCCCGGGCCCGGGCACGATACGTCCCACGGCCGTGCCGCGGGCGCTCCGTGCCGGAACGGAGGAACGCGTTACGGCACTCGGACGCAACCGGGGCACACCGGGCGGGGTCCGCGGTCAGGCTTGCAGCGTCCGGCCCCGGAGGCCCGCGGAACCGCGCGGGGCGCCCCGGACGGGAGACCACGGGAACGGACGGAAAGGGGGACGATGGCCACGATCCGAAAACGCGTCGGGGACAACCTGTGGCCGATGGTCCAGCAGGCCGTCGCCGCCGCCCTGTCCTGGTGGATCGCCGACGACCTCATCGACCACCACGTCCCCCTGTTCGCCCCGATCGCCACCCTCGTGGCGCTCAACACCCCCCTGGGCGGACGCGGCACCAACACCGTACGGGTCCTGGTCGGCGTCATCACCGGCGTCGTCGTCGGGGACCTCGCCTACGCCCTCCTCGGCCACGGCAGCGCCGCCTTCGGCCTGGCGGTGTTCTGCGCGCTCCTCGTCGCGCTCGTCCTCGACGGCGAGCGCATCACCATGGCCCAGGCCGCCGTGGGCGCCGTCATCTGCGTCGCCGCCGGGCGCCAGGCCGGCGTGGACCGCGTCCTCGACGCCCTCCTCGGCGGCGGCGTCGCCCTCGTCTTCAGCCAGCTCCTCTTCCCCGTGCACCCCCTCGCCCTGCTCAGGAGGGCCGAGTCCGCCACCCTGACCGGCCTGGCGAACGCCCTCGACTTCACGGCGCGCGAACTGGACGCCTCGGACGACGAGCGGACCTTCCGCACCTGGGACGAGGTGCGCGCGGTGTACACGCTCCTCGACGACCTGGACCGGGCGCGCGCCGACAGCCTCGACGTCACCGGCCGCACCCTCCACCGGAGGCGCGGCAGGGATCCCCTGACCCGCGAGACGGCCACCGCGCTGCAGCTCGACATGCTCGGTCACAGCTGCTTCAGCCTCATCCGCCGCGCCCTCGCCCTGGACACGCGCGGCCGGCAGGAGTTCGCCCCGACGCTGCGGGCCCTGTCGGGCGTCCTGGGCGCCCTCGCGGCCGCCCCCGGAAGCCGCGCGGTGCGCCGGCACGCGACCCGCTGGGCCCTGGACGTCGTCCGCGACGCCCCCGACGAGGGACCCGCGCCCACGGTCGCCGTGTGGGAGGGCGTACGGCTGGTCGCCCAGGACGTCCTGGTCTTCGCGGGCGTCGACGCCGGGACCGCCGGACGGGCCGTCCGCGAGGGCACCCGGGAGGTGCCCGTCCCGGACCCGCCGCGGCAGCCCCGGACCTTCCGCGACTTCCGGTCCGGCCGGCGCGACCGGCCGGACCGGCCCGATCGCCGCGGCCGGTGACCACGGGACCGGACGCCCGCGGTCCCGCACCGCCGCTACCGCGCGGGAAGCGCGCCCTCCTCCGGCATCTCCTGCTCCGCCCAGATCGTCTTTCCGTGCCGGGTGTAGCGGCAGCCCCACCGCGTGGTGAGCTGGGCGACCAGATACAGGCCCCGGCCCCCCTCGTCCGTGAGCAGGGCGCGGCGCATCCGCGGCTGGGTGGCGCTCGGGTCGGACACCTCGCAGATCAGACGCCCCGCGCGGATCAGGCGCACCTCGACCGGCCCGCCCGCGTAGCGGATGGCGTTGGTGACCAGCTCGCTCAGGACGAGTTCGGTGGTGAAGGCCAGCTCCGCCAGCCCCCAGGCGTCCAGCTGCCGGGTCGCCGCCTCGCGCACCTCGCCCACGGCGGCCGGGTCGGAGGCCACCGGCCAGACCACGTGGTCCCGGGAGGGCAGCGCGCGGGTACGGGCGAGCAGGAGGGTGACGTCGTCGGTGAGGTGGCGGGAGGGGCGGTCGGCGACGATATCGCGGCCGAGGTCCCGCAGCGGCGTGTCGAAGACCCCCGGCGCTGACAGGCGGCGCGCCAGCTCGGCCATGCCCTCGTCGACGTCGCGCTCGCGGGTCTCGATCAGCCCGTCGGTGTAGAGGGCGAGGATGCTCCCCGGCGCCACGTCGATCTCGGCCGTCTCGAAGGGCAGCCCGCTCACGCCCAGGGGCGGGCCCGGACTCACGGGGACGAAGGCGACGGTCCCGTCCGGGACGGCCACGGCCGGCGGGGGGTGCCCGGCGGAGGCCGCGGCGAGCCGACGGGAGACCGGGTCGTAGACGGCGTACAGACAGGTGGCGCCGATGGGGTCGGTCCGGGGGCGGGCGGACTCCGGCGCGTCGTCGGACGCGTCGCCCCCGTCGGTCTCCACGCCCAGCTGGGAGACCAGGTCGTCCAGGTGCACCAGCAGTTCGTCCGGCTCCAGGTCGAGGTCGGCGAGGGTGCGCACCGCGGTGCGCAGGCGCCCCATCATGGCCGTGGCCGCGAGACCGTGCCCGACGACGTCGCCGGTGACCAGGGCGACCCGGGCGGAGGAGAGCGGGATCACGTCGAACCAGTCGCCGCCGACACCGGTGGCCGTGTCGGCGGGCAGATAGACGCCGGCGGTGGTCACGGCGACGGTCTCGGCCTGCGACGGCGGGAGCAGACTGCGCTGGAGCCCCACGGAAGCGCGGTGTTCGCGGGTGTAGCGGCGGGCGTTGTCCAGGGCCAGGGCGGCGTGCCCGGCGATCTCGTGCAGCAGGTGCAGGTCGGCCGCCTCGTAGGGCGGCCCGTCGGCGTCGCGGTGGACGGTCACGCGCCCCAGCACACCGCCCCGGGCGCGCAGTGCGACGGCCATCGAGGTGAGCGGGTCGAGGGGGGCGCCGGGGTCGGCCGGAGCCTCCGCGGCCGCGCGCCCCGCGACGGCGGTACGGCGCAGGGTCATGCCGCCGTCCGGGGCGGGGCCGGGCTCCTCCCCGGTGAACACCGCCTCCGCGATCTCCACCACGGCCAGGTCGGCCACCGCGGGCACGAGCGCCGACGCCAGGTCCTCGGCGGTGCCGGCGACCGACAGCGAACCGCCCACGGCCGCGGTCACGCGGTGCAGCACGGACAGGCGCTCACCGGTGCGGCGCAGTTCGGTGACGTCCGTGAACAGCGCGGTCACGCCGAACACCTGCCCGTCGGGTGCCTGCAGCCGGAACGCCGAGACGGCCATCACCGCTCCGCCCCCCGACTCCCGGAGGGTGCGGACCGTCTCCTCCGCCCGCACCAGCGGCAGCCCCGTCCGCAGCACCTCGCGCAGATGCCGTTCGAGCACCGCCGCGTCCTCGGCGCGCAGGAAGTCCGTCAGCCGGTGGCCGAGCAGGTCCGGCCCGAGCCCGGTGTACGGAAGGAGGTGCGTGTTGGTCCTGACCAGTCGCAGTTCCGTGTCGAACACGGCCAGGCCCAGCCGGTCCTGGAGGAACAGCTCGGTGGTGAACGCCTGGTCCTGTCTCCAGCGGGCCGCCGTTCCCGCGGGGGCCGCGAGGACGAAGTACCGCCCCGGTCCCGCGCCGTCCCCGGCGTCCGCGAGCGGCAGGACCTGGAAGTCGACCCTCACCTCCTCGCCCCCGCCCGTGCGCACCACGGCCTCGCCGGACCGGGCTTCCGTCCGCCGTCCGGGTGACGGCGCGGGCCGGGGGCCCGCGTCCCCGAGCAGTTCCCGGATGTGACGTCCGCAGACCCGGTCGGCGGGCAGGGAGAGCAGCTTCTCCGCCGCGGGCGTCCAGCCGACGATCCTGCCTCCCGCGTCGAGCAGGGCCCCGGCGGCCTCACCGGCGAAGGGCAGTCCGCGGTGCTCCGGCGCGAAGGGCGGGATCTCGTCGTCCACCTCGTGCCCTGCCTCCCTCGCGCGTCACGGTGTCCCGGCACGGACTCACCCGGGCGTTTCCCCCACGTCGCGTCCGGCCTCCCACCACGCGGGGCCGGACCCCTCCATCATCCCCCGGCGCGTCCCGCCCCCCCGTCGGGCGGGACGCCCCCCCGGGGGGCCGGGGGCGCCCGGCGCGCACCGGCCCCTTTCCGGGGGAGGGCCGTCCGTGCCCGGTGGCCCCGGTCGCGTACGGCGCGGGCCGGGAGGCGCGCGGAGGGACCCGCGGCCGCCGGGGCGGAGGAGGACTCTGTCGCAGCCGTGCTACTCGGGGGTAACCTGCGAGTCCGTCAGTGATCAGGGGGAGTGCCGTGGGAACCGTCATGACGTTCGATCCCGTCACCGAGCACGAGAAGACCCGTGCCGCGCTGGCCGCCGCGATCCCGCGACTGGTCCGGCTGCTCCGCGCCGTGCCCGATCCGGACGCGGCCTCCGGGGTCCCGGTGTGGTCGGTCGGTGACGTCGGCGCGCATCTGGCGGCCGTCTATCTCGCGTACACCTCCGTCGCCTCTCCCGGTGAGCCGGTGGAGTGGGACGGTGTCCTGCCCCCCGCCGAAGGGACGTTCACCGAGCGGATCACCGCTCTGAACGCCCGGTCGGTCACCCTGTTCGGCGCCGGGGAAGGCGTCCGCCCGGCCGATTTCGTCGCCGAGCGGGGCGAGGCGTTCCTGCGCGTCACCCGGGGCCTCGCCCCCGACACCCCCCTCGACGCGCCCTGGTACGGGGGACTGCCGCTCACCCTGGCGACGGTGACCGGTCTGATGCTGGGCGAGACCCTCGTCCACGGCCTGGACATCGCGCGAGGCGCCGGTCTCCCGTGGTCCGTCGGCCCGGACGAGGCGCGCCTCGTCCTCGGTCAGTCGATGCCCACGATGATGACGGCGGCCCTGGACGTGGAGAAGGCGCGGGGGGTCGGCATCGCGTTCGACCTCGTGATCAAGGGGGGCCTCCGGCTGGCGGTCGTCGTCGAGGACGGGACCATGACGGTCACCCGCGACGCGCCGCCACGGGTCTACGACTGCCGGATCACGGCGGAGCCGGCCACGTTCCTGCTGGTCTCCTTCCGGCGCGTCCCGGTCTGGAAGGCCGTCGTCCTCGGCCGGATGCGGGCCGGCGGTCGCAGGCCGTGGCTGGCCCCCCGGCTCGGCGGTCTCGTCGCCACCCCCTGAACCGTCCTGTCCGGGAAGGCGCCCGGTGCTGCGGCCGGACGCCTTCCCGGACGGGTGCGCGGAGGGGGCTCAGGCGTCCGTCCGGCGCCCGGCGGCGCTCCGGCCGGTGAGGGAGCGCGCGGTGCGGCCCGGACGGTGGGGCGACGGGAGTTCGACCCTGCCGAAGAGGAGCGCGTAACCGGGAGGAAGCTGTTCGACGATGCGGTCGACCAGGTCGGTCCCGGCCAGCTGGGCGACGGGAGCGAGGACGGCCCCGACGTCCCAGCGGGTGGTGGCGGGACTGCCGCCGGTGCGCCGGGCGAGGTCCTTGACGAACTCCCAGCCGGTGAGGGGGGTGGTGGCGGGCACCTCGGCGGTGAGGGCCAGGGCCGCCTCTACGGGAAGACGGGCGGCGAGATCGACCCGTTCCTCGCCCACGAGCTGCCGTCCCAGGGCGGCCAGCACGGAGCGCACGGACTGCTCGGCGCGTTCGCGAGTGGGGTAGGCACCCTCGTAGCGGACGCGTTCGAGCAGGCTGACGTAGGACGTTCCGCCACGGGCCGGTGCGGGGGCGGAGGTCGTCGTCTCGGTCTGGAGGGTCATGGTGACGGGATCGCCGTTCTCTTCGGGCCCGGTCCGGCCGGGCGGGACGAACAGGTTTCGACGGGACGGGCCGGCGCTACCGGGACGGGTGGGGCCGGCCGAACAGGAGGTCGTAGCCGGGAGGGAGCTGGAGGAGCATCCGGTCGGTGAGTTCCTCTCCGGCGGCGTCGGCGACGACGCTGAGGACGGCGCCGACGTCCCAGGCCGCGGTCCGTTCGGTGGCCCCTTCGATCCAGGCGGCCGCCGCGCGCACGAAGCGCTCCGGCGAGAGCGGTTCGGCGGCCCGGAGGGGGTTGAGCAGGACGACGGCGAAGGTCTCGGGGAGGTGGGCGGCGAGCGCGGCCCGCACGTCACCGACCAGGTGGGCGCCGAGCAGCGCCAGGACGACGCGGGCGGCGCGTTCGGCTTCCTGGGGCGTGCCGTAGTCACCGCGTTCCCGCACGCGGTCGAGGAACGCGTGCCATCGCAGTCTCATCACGGCCCCTTCCTTCGGGTGGGGGAGGCGGACGACGGGGAGCGGAGGAGGAAGGGACGGGCTCCCGCCCTCGTCCGCTCCCCGCCTCGGGCGGATCAGCCGCCGATCTGCTTGCGGTCGTCGCTCCGGCCGATGGCGATCTTGCGCGGCTTCGCGCGCTCGGCGATCGGAATGCGCAGTGTGAGGACGCCCGCCTCGTAGTCGGCCGTGATCTTCTCGGTGTCGAGCGTGTCGGCCAGCATCAGTTGTCGGGAGAAGACGCCCAGGGGCCGCTCGGACAGCTCCATCTGGACGTCGTCGGACTTCGCGACGGGGCGCCGCTCGGCCTTGACCGTCAGCATGTTCCGTTCGACGTCGATGTCGATGGCGTCCGTCGACACACCGGGGAGGTCCATGACGATCACGTACGCGTCACCCTCGCGGTAGGCGTCCATCGGGACCGCGGAAGGACGGGACCACGTGCCGTTCGTCCCCAGCATCTGCTGCGTGAGCCGGTCGAGTTCGCGGAACGGATCGGTGCGCATCAACATCGCGAAACACCTCCAGTCGGATCGGGCAGTGACTGCCAATGCGCTTCACCCGACTCCGTTGTAACATGTCAACGGATGGACGACAACTCCAGAAGCAACGGATGGACGACATCAGTTTTGTCAATGTTTGGACGACAGATGGAGAGGGCGTGATCGCATGACAGGAGCCGGCCACCCCGTCACCTTCCACGCAGCCCTCACGGCCCTCGCCGCGATGAACGAGACCGTGCGGAAGGCCCGGTCCGCTCCGGACGCGCCCCCGGACACGCGTCCCGACGCGTCCTCCGAGGAAGCGCTCACGGCCCTTCTGCTCCTGCGCGAACTGCGCGAACAGCTCGCCGGATGGGAGCCCGGCCTCATCGAGGCCGCCCGCGACGCGGGCGCCAGCTGGGCCGACCTCGCCCACCCCCTGGGCGTCACCAGCCGCCAGGCGGCCGAACGCCGCTACCTGCGGGTGCGCCCCGGCAACCCCGGCACCACCGGGGAACAGCGCGTCCAGGCCACCCGCGACCGCCGCGCGGCCGACCGCACGGTCACCGCCTGGGCGCGGGACAACGCCTTCGACCTGCGCCAGCTCGCCGGACAGATCACCGCCCTCGACACCCTCCCCGCCGCCCTCCGGAACGACCTCGGCGAAGCCCTCGCGGACAGCGACCCCGCACTCCTCCTGAAACCCCTCGCCCGCACCCGGCGCCACCTCGCTCCCCGCCACCCGGACCTGGCCGAGCGCGTCGACACGCTCACCCGGCACACCGAGGTCCTCCGCGACGAGAGCGACCAGCGCCGCTCCGGTGTCCCGCAGCCCTGACGGGGCGGGGAGCCGGTGCCGCCGGACCGGCGGACGGTGACCGGTGACCGGCGGACGAAGCGGACGGGGCGCCCGTCCGCCGGAGGCCCGTTCCTCGCGGTCACCGCGCCGGACGGGGAGCGCGCCGTGACCACCACCGGCGCCGGACGCGCGGGTGCACCGCGCGCCCCAGGCGCCGGCCGACGAGCAGATAGCCGAGCAGGGCGCCGGTCGTGTTCAGCAGGACGTCGTCGATGTCGAAGGCGCGCCCCGTGATGAGGGCGCCCTGCACCAGCTCCACGAGCAGCATCGTCACGACCGTGAGCAGGGCCACGCGCACCAGGCCGCGGGTCCTGGGGGAGAGCAGGGGCAGCAGGACGCCGAACGGCACGCCGAGCAGCACGTTGCCGCCCACCTGCTTCACCGTCTCCAGGAAGACGGGCTGCCCCATATACGCGCGGATGGAGCTGCCCGGCGTCAGATTGCTGTGGGTGAGGGAGGCGGAGGCCGGGGACGCGTTCAGGGTGAGCCGGGCCAGGACGATCGCGAAGGCCACCATGCCCACGAGGGCGGTCAGGGCCACCAGCACCCGCACCACCGGGCCCGGTCCGGGCCGCGCGGCTCCCTCCTCCGCCGGAGCGGGCCGGGGCGGCCGGGGCGACCGCGACCAACGCGCCCACCGTGACGGTTCGGACGGCCGGAGCGGCGGAGGGGGCGGGGGAGGCGGTACGGAAGGTGCGCCGCCGCCCGTCTTCGCCGCCTCGTCCCCGTTCCGGCCGCGTCTCCACATCCTCATGTGCCGCCCCCCATCGTCGGGTCTCTTCGGACGAGAAGCACCAGGACTTCTCCGAGGAGGTGCGGCTACCCGGGAAGCGCCGGGACAACCCGGAACCGGGGCGCCGGCGCGGACGGGCCGGACCGCCCCCGGAGCGGCCGGCGCTACAGGGGCCCCGTCTGTCGCGTGCGCCCCGACATCCGCCGTCCAGAAGGAAGTTCCGAATGACCGGAGGTGTCGCGGGCACGAGACGCGCATGGCGGATGACACGGAGAACAGACCCACGCGGGAGAAGCGGCGGCGCGAACGGCCCCCCGGCAGGTGGCCCCTCGCCCTCGCCCTCGCCCTCGTCCTCGCACTGATCCTCGCGCTGGTCCTGGGAGGCCGGTTCTTCCGGCTGCCCGTCCTGGGCGACTTCTTCGGGACGGAGACCAAGGACCGTTCCGGCCCCGTCCTCCTGAAGTCGATCCAGGACATGAACCGCCACGAGGGGGCCGTCGGCACCTATCAGGTCGTGGTCGACCTGGAGAAGGACGCCCGGTTCCTGCCCGACGCGATCCGCGGCACCCGCACCCTGTACGTGGCCGCCGGGACCGTCGGCGCCCACGTCGACCTCGCGGGCCTCGGCCGGGACGCCGTCACCGTCGACGAGGAACGCACCACGGCCACCCTCCGCCTGCCGCACGCGCGGCTCGGCGAACCGTCCCTCGACCCCGAGCGGTCCTACGCCGTGTCCAAACAGCGGGGACTCCTCGACCGGCTGGGCGACCTCTTCTCCGACAACCCCGGCAGCGAACGCGCCGTCCACGTCCTCGCCGCCCAGTGCATCGGGCAGGCCGCCGGGGAGAGCGACCTCGCCGCCCGCGCGGAACGCAACACCACCGCCATGCTGCAGGGCCTCCTGCGCGCCCTCGGGTTCGAGCGGGTCACCGTCACCTACGGCTGAGGCTCCGCCGGGCCTCCGGTCCGCCACCGGACGCGGTCGCCGCGTTCGGCGGCGGACCGGGAAGGCGACGGCGCCCCGGCCGCGACGAGCCGGAGGCCTTTTAACCCACATCCGGATGCTTCGCAAGCGCGGAACCGGGCATACGCGTGAAAGTTCTGGTCCCGCCCCGTCCGCCTCCTCCTCCCGGGGGACGCCGGAGCGGCGGGGCATTCGCTGAAGCAGGGAGAGTCGATGCGCACGGTAGGAGTCGAGGAAGAGCTGATGCTCGTCAACGCCAGGACGGGCGAGCCGTTCGCCGTGTCGTCGGCGGTACTGGCGTCGGCCGCCCTGCGCGGCGACGAAGCGGGAGAGGTCTTCGAGAAGGAGCTGCACCAGGAGCAGCTGGAGTTCTCCACCCGGCCGCTGACGGACATGGGGGAGCTGCACAAGGAGATCGTGCGCTGGCGCGGCGAGGCGCTGCGGTACGCCCGGGAGTCCGACGCGGTCGTCGCCGCCCTGGCGACCTCACCCGTCCCCGTCGAACCGTCCCGGCACCTGGGCGCGAGGTACCGGTGGATGGCGGAACAGTTCGCCCTCACCACCAAGGAGCAGCTGACGTGCGGCTGCCACGTCCACGTGGCCGTGGAGTCCGACGAGGAGGGGGTCGCCGTCCTCGACCGGATCCGCCCCTGGCTCTACCTCCTGAACGCGCTCAGCGGGAACTCGCCGTTCTGGCAGGGGGAGGACAGCGGTTACAGCAGCTACCGCAGCCGGGTGTGGAACCGCTGGCCGTCGGCCGGCCCGTACGAACTGTTCGGCACCCCGGACAGGTACCACGAGCAGGTCGACGCCATGGTGGAGACCGGTGTCCTGCGGGACCCCGGCATGATCTACTTCGACGCCCGCCTCTCCGCCAACTATCCGACCGTCGAGATCAGGGTCGCCGACGTCTGTCTGGAACCCGCCACGACGGTGCTGATCGCCACCCTCGCCCGCGGTCTCGTGGAGACCGCCGCCCGCGCCTGGCGCGACGGGGAGCCCCCGGCCCCCGTCTCCGCCGGGCTCCTGCGGCTGGCTTCCTGGCGCGCCGCCCGGTCGGGGCTCAAGGGGCCGCTCCTGCATCCGGTGACCCTGCGGGAGACCTCCGCCGAGGCGGCCTTCGAGGCCCTGCTCGACCACGTCGGGGAGGCCCTCGACGACATCGGCGACCTCGCCGAGGCGCGGAAGGGGGTCGCCGCCCATCTGGCCCACGGCGGCGGGGCGGACCGCCAGCGGGCCCTGCGCGACGAGGGCATGGACCTCCACGAGGTCGTACGGGCCTGCGCCCGGATCACGACCGGCGGCGAGTGAGCCCCCGGAGCCGAGCACCGGACGGGAGGCGCGGCGCCCGCGCGACGACCGGCGGGCGCCGCACCTCCTCCTGCCGTACCGGCCTTGCCTCCTTCTGCCGTACCGGCCTCGCCGTACGCTCCCGGTCCCGCACCACGCGAAGCGCCGCCCCGCGGACGGGGCGGCGCTTCGTGGCCGGAAGCGGCGGACGGGGCGGGGTCAGGCGGGCCAGGCGCCCGTCACCCGGCGTACCGCCGTCGCCCCGCCGCGGTCGACCGCGGCCTTCACGAGGGCGAAGATCGCGCCGTGCAGGGCCGCGGCGAGCAGGACCTCGCGCCACCCCCGGTCCTCGTCGGTGGCGTCGGGGGCGTCGTCGTCGTGCCCCAGGACCTGCCACGCCTTCTTGAACGCGGCTCCCGCGAGCACGCCGGTCCCGGCGCTCAGGACGAGCGAGATCGGTTTGAACACGAGGCGTGACGGTTTCATGATGTCTTCCTTTCCCTCCGCACACCGCCCCGGCTACCCCGCCGCCCGGACCGCATGCGTCCGGCCCGCCCCGGAAGCCCCGGGTCCGCTCCACCCGCCCGGGGGACGCCCGTCCGCGCGGGGAGGCTTCAGTAGGTGTGGCCCACGTGCGCGAGGGCCTGCTTGAGCAGCATCCCCCGGCCGCCCGGCATCTCGTTCTGCACGGCCGGGGAGGCCGCCTCCTGCGGGCTGAACCAGACGAGGTCGAGCGCGTCCTGGCGGGGACGGCAGTCGCCGGTCACCGGCACGATGTACGCGAGGGCCACCGCGTGCTGGCGCGGGTCGTGGTACGGGGTGATGCCCGCCGTGGGGAAGTACTCGGCGACGGTGAAGGGCTGCAGGGAGGCGGGGACGCGGGGCAGGGCCACCGGACCGAGGTCCTTCTCCAGGTGGCGGAGCAGCGCGTCCCGGACCCGCTCGTGGTGCATGACGCGCCCGGACACCAGGGTGCGGCTGATCGTGCCGTCCGCGCCGATCCGCAGGAGCAGCCCGACGCTGGTGACTTCGCCGCTGTCGTCCACCCGGACGGGCACGGCCTCGACGTACAGGATCGGCATCCGGGCCCTGGCGCTGTCCAGTTCGTCCGTGGACAGCCAGCCGGGCGTGGTCTCGGTCATGTCAGACATCGCTTGATCATACTTTCCCGGGCGTGCTTCGGCCCAGAGAACATGTGTTTGCCGGGT
Source organism: Streptomyces sp. NPDC001744 (assembly GCF_042892575.1). Lineage (NCBI taxonomy): Bacteria > Bacillati > Actinomycetota > Actinomycetes > Kitasatosporales > Streptomycetaceae > Streptomyces > Streptomyces sp. NPDC001744. The sequence continues at coordinate 33,776 of NZ_JBIAUG010000003.1, read as the reverse complement.
GGGCCGGACAGGCCGGACGGGCGGGACGAGGACCGCCCGGCGCGCCGGTGGAGGGAGCGGGGGAGTCCCGGACCGGCCGGGTCACCGCCCGGCGTCGCCCACGGGGACGGCCAGCAGACCGGCCACGGAGGTGAGGGCCGCCCCCAGGGGAAGCGCGACCCGCGTGAGGGCGTACCGGTCGCCCCGCGTCGGGTCCCGGTTGACGATCAGCACGGGCTTTCCGGCCTGGGCCGCCTGGCGGACGAAGCGCAGCCCGGACATCACGGTCAGCGAGGAGCCCAGGACCAGCAGCGAGTCCGCCTCCCGGACCAGCTCGCGGCAGTGCTCGACCCGCCGCGGCGGAACGGCCTCCCCGAAGAACACCACGTCCGGTTTGAGGACGCCGCCGCAGAGCGCGCAGGGCACCACGCGGAAGTCCCCGACCTGTTCGTCGGTGAGGTCGGCGTCGCCGTCCGGGTTGATGCCCGCGGCCACCGGCTCGAACCCCGGGTTGGCCTCCTCCAGCCGTTCGGCGAGCTCGCGGCGCGGGCCGAGGGCGCCGCAGGAGAGACAGACGACCCGGTCCAGGCTTCCGTGCAGCTCCACGACGTCCTCGCTGCCGGCGGCCTGGTGCAGACCGTCGACGTTCTGGGTGATCACACCCGTGAGCAGGCCGTGCCGCCCGAAGGCGGCCACGGACCGGTGCCCCGCGTTGGGCAGGGCTCGGCCGAAGGCGCGCCAGCCGAGGTGGCTGCGTGCCCAGTACCGGCGCCGGGCGCGGGCGCTGCCGGTGAAGTCCTGGTAGGTCATCGGGGTGTGCCGGCTCAGGCTCCCGCCCTCGCCCCGGTAGTCGGGGATGCCCGACTCCGTGGAGAGGCCCGCCCCGCTGAGCACCAGCACGCCGCCGGCGTCCAGCGCGTCGACGACCGGCCGCAGGTCCGTGGTGGCCGGTGGCAGGTCCTCGGTGGGGGTCCAGGTCAGGGTGGGACGCATGCGCATGCCGCCCAGGGTACGGAACGCGCCCGGCCCCCGCCCGGGGCCGCCGGGCGGCCCCGGGCGGCCCCGGGGAACGGCCCCGTCCGCCTCCGGGGCGGGGACGTGGCACGGTGCCTCCCGCCGGAAGGCCACGGGGGCGACGGAGCCCGCGCGGTCGGTGGCCGGTCGCGGGATCGTCGCGGGGCGCCCGCCGCGCTCCGGGCGCGCGGTCCGGCCCGTGGAGAGGCCTTCCGGGCGCCACGGACCACGGGCGCGCCGCACCGGCCGGCGGAGCGGACACGGAAAGCCGGCGGAACGTCCCTACCCGTGAGTCACCTCCTGGGGGACAATCGGCCCGCAGGTGACGATCGAGGGGGATCCTTCATGGCCATCACCACCGGTGCCGAAGCACCCGAACTCGCGGGGTTTCCCCTGCTCGGTTCGTTGTTCGACCTCAAGAACGACTCACTGGGAACCTTCCTGCGCGCCCGGCGCGAACACGGGGACGTCGTACGGATCACCGCCGGGCCGCCCGGCCTGCGCACCACCGTCTACGGCGTCTTCTCCGCCGAGGGGGCACAGCGGATCCTGGCGGGCGACTCTGCCAACTTCCGCAAGGACAACACCTTCTACCAGGAGCTCCGGGAGTCCTTCGGCAACGGCCTCCTCACCAGCCAGGACGAGGACTACCTCCGCCAGCGCCGGCTCGTGCAGCCCCTGTTCACCCGCCGCCGCGTCGACGGCTACGCCGCGGCCGTCGCCGCCGAGGTCGGCGTCCTCGCCGGGGAATGGCGGGACGGCGGCGCCGAAACCGTCGACGTCCTCCAGGAGATGGCCCGGCTCGCGCTGCGCGCCGTCGCCCGCATCCTCTTCGGCACCGACGTCGACGCGGCCGTGGAGATCGTCGAGAGCAGCTTCCCCGAACTCGGCGCCTACGTGCTGCGCCGCGGCTACTCCCCGGTCAACGTGCCCCGCACCTGGCCCACCCCCGGAAACCGCCGCGCCGCCGCCGTCCACCGGGCGCTGTACGAGGTCTGCGACCGGATCATCGCCGAGCGCCGGGAGTCCGGCCGGGCCCCGGACGCGGGCGACGACCTCCTCACCCTCCTCGTCGGGGCCGGCAGCGCCGAGGACGGCGGCTTCGACGCCACCGAACTGCGCGAACAGGTCCTCGTCTTCCTGCTCGCCGGCCACGAGACCACCGCCACGTCCCTGGGCTTCGCCCTCCATCTGCTCGGCCGCCACCCGGAGGCGCAGGAACGGGCCCGGGAGGAGGTCGACCGGGTCCTCGCCGGCCGTACCCCCGGCGCCGCCGACCTCGACGCGCTGCCCTACGTCACCCGGGTCCTCAAGGAGGCCATGCGCCTCTTCCCGGCGGCTCCCGTGATCGGCCGCCGCGCCGTCGCCGCCACCGAGGTGGGGGGCGTCGCCATTCCGGCGGGCGCGGACGTCATCGTGTGCCCCTGGGTCACCCACCGGCACCCGGACCTCTGGGAGGACCCGGAGCGCTTCGACCCCGACCGCTTCACGCCCGAGGCGGAGGCCGCCCGGCCCCGGTACGCCTGGTTCCCCTTCGGCGGCGGTCCGCGTGCCTGCATCGGTCAGCACTTCTCGATGCTGGAGTCGGTGATCGCCCTGGCGATGCTCCTCCAGCGCCACGGCTTCGAGGCCGTCGACACCGAGGTGCCGGTCACCTCGGCGATCACTCTCCAGGCGGCGGGTCCGGCCCGCTGCCGGCTGGTTCCCAGGGAGGCGCGGCCGGTGGGGTGACGGCGCGGCCGCTGCCGTCACCCCACCGGCCGCGCGCGGATCCGTCAGCTCTCCCCGGTCCCGGCCTCGCCCCTCCGTCCGTGCGGACGTCGCTGCTCCTCGCGGCCCAGGCCGGGGGCGCGGCGCTTGGCGGTCGTGCCGCCCTCGTCGTCCGCGCCCCCGCCACGGCGCTCCCGCGACGCTTCCGCCTCCCGGCGGGCCTCGACGTCACCGCTCTCGCCGACGGACTCCCGGGGCGCGGTCCGCGGCGGGGCGTCCGCCGGCAGGGTGCGCCGGCGCTCGTGACGGCTCATGATCGTCCTCCTCTGCGGTGCGGACGGGCACGTGGGGGCGGCTGCCCCCGGGCGTCACGCCGAAACGTTCCGCGCGGGGGCGAGCACGAAGGCGTGACCGGCCGGGTCCGTGTAGCGGCGGGTGTCGGTGCGCCGGTCCAGCCGGGTGCCGTTCTGGTCGGCGGACACGGGGCGCGCGCCCAGGGACACGGCTTCCCGTTCGGCCTCGTCGAGGTCGTCGGGGGCCACGAGGACGAGCAGGTGGGCCTGTTGGGAGTCGTCCGGCCGGGGCCAGCTCGGCGGCGCCTGGCCGGGGTCGCGGCGGATGCCCAGGACGACACCGGCGGAACCGGAGAGCAGCAGCAGGTCGGGGTCGCCGTCGCTCGGCTCGACGGTGGCGTCGAGCAGGGCGGCGTAGAAGCGGGCGAGGGGCTCGGGGTCGGTGCTGTCGAGGACGAGGACACCGGTCTTGGGAACGGTCATGGGGTACGTGTGCCCCGTCGGAGGGTTCGCAGACGCCCGCCAACGAGCTTGTGGGGAAAGGGAGTCGGCGCGCACCGGCCCGACGGGGACGCGCCCCCCGCCACGGTCCGGGCGGCCCTCCCGCCGGGTCTTCCGGTCACCGCGCGGATGTTTCGGCGCGGGGAGGGCACCCGTAGTTCCGTGCCCGGACACGGGAGCCCGCGACGGGACCGTACGGAACCGGCGCGACGGCGCGGGGAACCCGCGCGCACGTGACCGGGGTACGGAGAGCCGGCGTACGTGGACGGGCGGACGGCGGAAGGCGACAACGGGACACAGGGAGCACCGATGAAGGTCCGTTCGTGGTCGGTCCGACCGGATCTCCGGCTCACGGCCCACGCGGTCGCCGGCCGGTACCGGCTCGACGACCTGCTGGGGCGCGGCGGCGCGGCCGACGTGTACGAGGGTCTGGATCTGCGGCTGCGGCGGCCGGTGGCGGTCAAGCTCTTCCGGCCGGACGGCGACTCCCTGATGGAGGAGCGTTTCGGCGGTGAGGGCCGTCTGCTGGCCAGGATGCGGCACCCGGGCCTCGTGACCGTGTACGACACCGGCAGGGAGGAGGGCCGTCCCTACCTGGTGATGCAGCTCGTCAGGGGAACCACCCTGCGGCGGCGCATCGCCGAGGCACCCCTGACGCCCGGTGAGGCCGTCCGCACCGGAGCCGCCCTGGCCTCGGCGCTGGCCCATGTGCACGCGGCCGGGGTCGTGCACCGCGACGTCAAACCGTCGAACATCCTCCTGGACGAGACGGGCGCCCCGCACCTGGCCGACTTCGGCATCTCCCGGTCCCTCGACACCACCCGCGCGGACACCGGACCCCTCGTGGGGACCGCGGCGTACCTGGCGCCGGAACAGGTGCTGGGCAGGGGCGCGGGACCGGCCGCGGACGTCTACAGCCTCGGGCTGGTCCTCCTGGAGTCCCTGAAGGGCGAGCTGGAGTACGCGGGCGCGCCCCTGGAGGCCGCGCTGGCACGACTGCACCGGCCCCCAGTCGTCCCCCCGGGCTTCCCCGCGGACCTCGCCGAACTGGTGGAGGCCATGACGGACGCGGACGAGACCGGGCGCCCCGACGCCGACACCTGCTTCCGGACCCTGACCGCCCTGGGGGACGGGTACCGGGCCTCACCGCCCCCGCACGGTCCCGGCCTCCCGGAGAGGACCCGGAGGAGCGGCGGGCCGTCGCGCGCGACGGCACCGGTCGCGGGCGTCCGGTCTCCGGCCCCTTCCTCCTCCGCTCCCCGCCGGCCCGGCCGCGCCCTCGCCGCCGGCGCGACGCTGGCCGTGCTCGGAGCCGCGCTGACCGGCTCGATCGGCGGACCGACCGGCGCCGACGGGGGAGACGTCCCCCGGGCACCGCGCCAGAACGTCGCCGAGCCCCCGGCCGCCCGGCAGGACCGTACCGCCGGATCTCCGACGGCCCCGACGGCCCGCCAGGAACCGGCCTCGCCGCCGGCCACGGCCCCCGCCTCCCGTACGGCACCCTCGCCCGCCGCCGGGGAAACCGCCGCACGGCCGGGCCCGGCGACCAGCGCGTCCGCGCGGCCCCGTCCCGGAGCCAGGGGAAAGGACGCCGGGCCCCGGAAGGGGGTCGCCCGGGGCCACGGGCGCGACGGGTCCGGCCGCCCGGCCGGGGCCGGACCGCCGGCGAAGCACCGCGGGCGCTGACGACGGGACCGGCCGGCGGCGCGCGTACTTCCCGGCCGGCCGTGTGAACGGGCCGCGCCGGGCAACAAGCGGGAAAACAGCACGGGACGCGCGTCACGACCGTCCCGGCAGAGAGGAAGTGGGCAGGCATGCACCCCGACATCTGGTCCTTCTCCGAGACCGCGTCCCACGCGGCCGGTACGGATCTGACCGGATACGCGGTCGAGGCCACGGACGGCGGCATCGGAAAGGTCGACAAGCACTCGGCCGAGGTCGGCCGGGGGCACCTGGTCGTGGACACCGGTCCGTGGATCCTCGGCCGGCAGGTCGTGATCCCGGCCGGCATCGTCACCGCCGTGGACCGGGCGACGGAGACGGTCTTCGTCGGCCGTACCCGGGAACAGATCAGGAACGCCCCGGAATTCGTGCCCGGGCAGGACGACGCGGACGGGCACCACCGCATGACGCTCACGGACTACTACCTGGCGTTCTTCCGGTAGGCATCACCCGCAGGACACGACGAGTACCGAGTGGAACGAGTACGAGGAGGCCCCATGTCCGCACTGCTGAGCCGCATCAGGAGCTTCGGCCGCAGCCCTCAGGGGCAGCGGGCGATCGCGTCGGTACGACGAGCCGCCGCCGACCCCCGGAAACGGGCCCAGGCCCGGGGGTTCCTCGCCCGGCTGAGAGGGCGCCGCTGAGAAGCCCCGCACCGACGGACGCCTTCGTGGGCCCGGTTCCGGCCGGGCCCACGAAGGCGCCCGTGCGAGAGGACCCGCCGTGCCGCACGCTCCCCCCGGCGGCGCGCCCGCGAGGGCGCCGGGAACCGTGGGGCGGCCGGTGACGCGCCGGTTCGGGACCGGGGGCCCCGCGCTCCCGGGCGGAGTCAGCCGGCGAGGACGTCGAGGAACGGCTGCCAGTCGATGTGGGAGCTCTCGGTGCCGACGGGCACCATGCTGTGCGAGGTGGTCACCCAGCGCAGGACGTGATGGCGGTCGAGGCTGATCAGAGCGGCGTGGGAGGGGTCCCCCAGACGCAGCACGACCTGCTCGTAGGGGGCGGGCCGGATGTGCACCTCGCCGAGGCCGGTGGGCGCCTCGGTGCCCGCGAGGAGCATGTCGCGGTCCAGCCTCCAGACCACCTCGCCCGAAGGGGTGTGGAGGGCCAGCTCGACGACGAAGGGCGAGCGGGACCGGTAGTGGACGGTGGCGCCGAGGGGGACGCGGCAGGCGTCGGTGATCAGGCGGGCGGTGGTGTTCCACTTGATCTCGCGGCGGGGCGGCGGGACGGGGAAACCGGCTCGGTGCATGGGGGCTCCAGCTTCGGGCACCGCCCCGGGACGGCGGCGCTTTGCTGATCGGGTACCCCCTGAGCCGGAATCACACCTCGGAAGGGTGCGGTTGCGGAGAGGGAGATGCGGGGGATTCATGGAAACCGTCAGCCCTCCGTGCCGGGTCATTCCTTCCGGTGACGTGTGACGGCACTCACTCCGGCGCCCGGCCCGGGAATGAGTCCCCGGCCCCATCGGGGTTACATTCCCCGGTGCACCTCATGAGGGCGGTCGCCACCGGACCGGGTGCGCGTGGACCCGCACGTTCCCTCGTGGACGGGTCGAAAGGAGAGAAAGGTGACCGGCACAGAGGACATATCGGGGTCCGCCGACCACGAGGAGGGCGGCAGATCCACGACCGAACGCGCGGCACGCATACGCCGGCGCCTGGAGCGCCTGATCGGCATCGCCGCCACCGAGGGCAACGCCCTGGTCCCCCTGCGCAACGGGGACGAGATCTTCCCCGCCATGCTGGAGAGCATCCGCTCCGCCGAGCACACGGTGGACATGATGACCTTCGTCTACTGGAAGGGCGACATCGCCCGTGAATTCGCCCGGACGCTCGCGGAGCGGGCCCGGGACGGCCTCCGGGTGCGGCTGCTCCTCGACGGCTTCGGCAGCCGGCTGATCGACAAGGAACTGCTGACGGAGATGGAGCGGTCGGGCGTCCAGGTGGCCTGGTTCCGCCGGCCGCTGTACCTCTCGCCGCTCAAGCAGAACCACCGCTGCCACCGGAAGGTGCTGGTCGTGGACGAGCAGGTCGCCTTCACCGGTGGCGTGGGCATCGCCGAGGAGTGGTGCGGCGACGCCCGCAACCCCCGCGAGTGGCGGGACACGCACGTCAAGGTGCTCGGACCCGCCGTGGACGGCATCGCGGCGGCGTTCGCGCAGAACTGGGCCGAGTGCCACGACGAGCTCTTCGACGACCGGGACCGGTTCGCGGACCACCGCCCCCAGGGCGACGCGGTGGTGCAGGTGGTGCGCGGTTCGGCCAGCTTCGGCTGGCAGGACATGCAGACCCTGATCCGGGTCATGATCGAGTCGGCCGAGGAGCGGTTCCGGCTGGCCACCGCCTACTTCTCCCCGGACGCCTACTTCATCGAGCTGCTGTGCGCCGCCGCGCGGCGCGGGGTGGAGGTGGAGATCCTGCTGCCCGGACCGCACACCGACAAGCGGGTCTGCCAGCTCGCCGGGCAGCACTTCTACGAGGACCTGCTCGCCTGCGGCGTGAAGATCCACCAGTACCGGCCGACCATGATGCACGCCAAGGTCATCACCGTGGACCGCATCGCCGCCCTCGTCGGGTCGACCAACTTCAACCGGCGCTCCCTCGACCACGACGAAGAGGTCATGCTCGCGGTCCTGGACGAGGAGTTCACCGCCACCCTGGACTCCCACTTCGACGCCGACATCGAGGCGAGTTCGCTCGTCCGGGCCGGGCGCTGGAAGAGGCGTTCCGCGCTGCAACGCGCCCGGGAACTCGCCGTCCAGCCGATCCGCCGCTATCTGTGACGGTCCTCCGGGTGGACCGCCGGCGCCGGGCGGGGCGGGGCGCCACCCCCGTGGAGGGTGCCCTCCACCGGGACCGTCCGCCCACCGGGCCGGCGGGCGGGCCGCCGTTCCGGGGCGACCGGGCGGCCGTCCCCGGTCCCTGGCCGCCGCCCGGCTCCCCTCACGGAGCGAGGTAGAAACGCACGGTCGTGCCCTCGTCCCCGGTGTGCACGCGCACCAGGTCGGAGACGTAGTGGACCAGCATCAGGCCCCGGCCGCCGAGCTGTCCCCGTAGCGGCGGCCTGCGGCCGGCCAGCGGATCGGTCAGCCGTCCGGCGTCACGGACCTCGAAGACGGCCCGGCCGTCCTCGCTCCACACCGCCAGCGTCCCGCGCCCGCCGCCGTGCACGACGCTGTTCGTCGTCAGCTCCGCGACCGCCAGTTCCGCGTCCTGCAGCCGCTCCCCGGCGATGCCCAGCCGCACGGCCCGGTCGACGGCGAAACGGCGGGCCGCCGGAAGTTCCTCGGCCCCGTAGGGGAAGACCTCGGCCCCGGAGGCCGGCGGCAGCACCTCGTTGTGCCGGGAGACGACCGCCTCCCAGTCGTAGGCGTCGCTGATCTCCTCACGGCCGCCCGAGATGACGGTGGGGTGGGTGGCACGCGCTTCGGCCAGTACCGCCCGGTCCAGCCGGGACTCGTCGTACGGGCACAGGATCGTCACCGCGCGGCCCTCGAAGGCCGGGTTGATCAGCGCCTCGTGCTGCGCGCAGGCCGGGTACTCCACCGCGCTGCGGCCCGCCCAGATCGGCTCCCCGATGATCCGCACCCGCCCCTCCGGGTGGGCGTCGGCGAACCGCTTGAGCACACCGGGGATGATCCGGCCCGGATTGCGCCCGGCCTCGGTCATGTCCAGCAGCGTCAGGCCCTCGGCGTCCGGGCCCAGCCCCGCCCTGATCAGTTCCAGGTTGGGGCCGGGAACGGCCACCGCCACCGGCTCGCCGGCGTCCAGGCCCCGGCGCACGAACGCCACGGTCTGCTCGGTGTACTCCCGCGCGGAGCCGTAGAACAACGCCGGGTGCTCGAACATCTCGTCGGTGGTCACCATACTCATCGCGACGCCACCTCGATCCGGCACTGGCCGGGCCAGAACATCTCCAGGACCCGGGGCAGCTGCGGCGGCGGGTGCTCCACCACCATCCGGCCGTCGGGCAGGGTCATGGCGGTGACCGCGAGCGCCGTCACCCCCGCCACGTCCACGAACGCCACGTCCGACAGTTCCACGTACGACACGTCCACGTGCCGACGGGCCAGTTCGGACAAGGCTTCCTCCCACGCGGGACGGGTGGCCTCGCTGATCTCACCACTGGCTCGTATCCCAGGGCGACCGGGCAACGGGCTCACCTCCAAAGCGACGTGCCCGGACACCGCCGGGTCGGGCACGCCCACCGCATGCGGGGCATCCATGCTCGAACTCCTTCGATGTCCGGCAGCCGGGAGATGCGGTCGTCGCGGCCCAGCACCGGGGAAGGACGCTCCTTCCGGCAGTGGAGTGTAACGTGGCGCGTGCCCCCCGCCGGCGGGCTTCGTGCCGGGAGGACCCCGTCCGCGCGTTCCGCGCGTGGGCCGGAGGGAGGCGCACCGGGGAAAACGAGGCGTCCACGAGGACGGCCGGGGACGAGGGCGTCGGCGAGAGGGGCACGCGTGGATCAGCGGACGGTGACGCGCAGGACATAGGGGCGGCCCGCGCTGATGGCCTCGGCCTGCTCGGCGAGGTCCGTGCCAGTGAACCCCAGGAACGCGGCGTCGGCGGCCGCGCGGAGCAGCGGCACGATCTCGGCGGCGTCCCGGCCCCGGTGCGAGAGGGCTATCTCGCCGAAGGCCCGCTGGTACGGGGCGGAGTACGAACTCGAACTGTCCTTCAGCAGACGGTCCATGTCCTCGGCGCGGACCGTGATCTCACCCATGCTCTGCCCCCGTGGAGCCGTGGCCCGGCCGGTCCGGACCCTCGTGAACGACGCTACGAGCAGGGTCTGACATCGGTACGGCCGTCCCGCGGGAGTGCCGGGAGGTGCCCGCGCCGGGGGCCGACGGCTCCTCGCGTCTCAGGACGGCCGGTCACCGCCTCTTCCGCGAACTCGAGTACCAGGCCACGACGAGGCCGATGACCACCAGGACGATCAGTATCTTCATGACCCCCTCCTGCCCGGGATCGGAGGTCCGACGCCTGTACCGGCGCCCCGGGACGGAACGGGGCGCCGGACAGGCGTCGGACGGGGGCGGCTTCCGGCCACGCGTGGCGGGCCGGAGCGGCGGGAGCGGGGCTCCGGGACGCGGCCGGTCGGCCACCGGCAGGCCGTCGGTCGGCCACCGGCCGGTCCGGGCCGGCCGGTCCGGACCGCTTTTTCTGGCGTGAGGTTGCCTCCCGGGCGGGGCGCATACCCGGCGCATGGGAGCGCGGCGCGCTCATGAGAGCGCGGAGTGGAGAAAATGTGGGCGCGCTGGGCGGGTAGCCGAAAAGGTGAGGGCGATAAGCCAGTAAATGAGGTCGAACTGGACTTGTTGTGGCCGGATGTGTAAGGCGATGCGGGGATCGGCATATGCCGGGGACCCTTCCCGGTCTTGCCGACCGATGAATTACCGACGAGTAACGAAGCGGTCCGCATACGTGAACGAGCCGAATCCTTTAATGTGATTGGCGTGAGTTCGGTTTCGGGGGGAAGTCTTGGCCGGGAGGCGCTCGTCGCGCCCTGTCGGGGCAGGACCGATCGCCGGCTTCCGCGATCGGAATGGCGCTCCCCCGGGAGGGGCGACGCATGATCCGAGCGGTTGCGGAAAAAGCCGTCCCGCCTCCCGGAACGCCCGGGTGAACCACGTGTGAAAAGCGACAGACCAAAGAACCGAGAACGGGTGGGAACGTGAGCAACCCCTTCGATGACGAGTCGGGACGCTTCGTCGTGCTGGTGAACCACGAAGCTCAGTACTCCCTCTGGCCCGCGCACCTCGACGTCCCCGGTGGCTGGGAGCGCGAGGGGGCCGAGGGATCGCGCCAGGAGTGCCTGGAGCGGATCGAGAACGTCTGGACCGACATGCGTCCCGCCAGTCTGGTGGCGGCGATGGAGGCCGGCACCGGCTGACACGGCCACGGGGCACGGGGAGTTCCGCGCAGGTCAGGCGGGGCCCCCCGTGACCCGGACGCCGATTTCGTTCACCCGATGAGCACTTTCGTTCAAGGACAGTGCCCAATCGGTCATATTCGGCTGACGAGTGCTCGCGATGCCCTCCGAGGCCTCTACCGAGCCGCGAGTGAGACGCCTCGCGGCCCTTCCTCCTCGCGCGCGGACCGTGCGGCCCGTACGAGGCGAAGGCCCCGCGCGAGATTCCCGTGGCATCCGGCGGGAAACCGGCCGGTGTTTCCCGCGCGCGCCCACCGGACGGGAAATGACGTCCCCGGCCCCGTCGTGCCGTAATACCCGCCACGGGTTCCGCCGTACCCCACTGAAAAACTCCTCGAAGGTGTCGATCGGCATGCCTGAAGACCGCTTCTCCCCGTCGGACGAGTCCACTCCCGAATTCCTCGAACTGACTATGGCGCAGCAGGGCGTGTGGTATGGCCAGCTGGTCGACCCGGACAGCCCAAAATACAACATCGGGGAATGCCTGGAGATCCGGGGGGAGCTCGACGAGGGGTTATTCGCCGCCGCCCTCAACCGAGCGGTCCACCTCTGCGACAGCCTGAACGTCGCGTTCGTCACCGAGGACGGCTCCGTCCGCCAGCGCGTCGTCCGCCCCGTGGCCGAAAACGACCGCCTGCACCGTGTCGACCTCACCGGTGCCGAGGACCCCGTCGCGGCGGCGGAGCGGTACATGGCCGACGACATGGCCACCGTCGACCGGCTGGAAGCCCCGCACCACCACTTCGCCCTGCTGAGGCTCGGCCCGCGGCTCCACCACTGGTACGTCCGCTACCACCACATCGCCGTGGACGGCCTGGGCGGCGCCCTCTTCGCCCGGACCGTGGCCGACCTCTACACCCGCGCGGCGCGCGGCGAGGACCTCGCGACGGCGGAACCGCCCACCGGCCCCCTGCGCGCCCTCGTCGCCGACGAGGCCGACTACCGCGCCTCCGGCCGGTTCGAGGCGGACCGCGCCTACTGGACCGGCAGGTTCTCCGACCGGGCCGCGCACGGGGCCGGACCGGCGGACGCGGACGGCCGCGGGGACGACGGCGCCGGCGGGGCGCCCCTGCTCAGAAGACGGACCGACCGGCCCGGCCGGGACGAGCCCGCGGACTCCGGCGGCGTCGCCCTCCACACGGGCGAGACCCTGCCCGTCCCCGTGTTCGACGGCCTGCGCCGGCTCGCCGCCGACAACCGCACCACGTGGAGCGCGGTCCTCGTCGCCGCGGTCGCCGCCTACGCGGGCCGGGTCACCGGGCGCCGGGAGATATGCGTGGGCCTGGCCTCCCACGGGCGCCACGGCGCGCTGCGGCACGTCGTCGGGATGACCTCCACCGTCCTGCCCCTGCGGCTGGCCCTCGCCCCCGGCACGACGGTCGGAGACCTCGTCCGGAGCGTCGCGGCCGAGATGCGCGGCGCCCTGCGGCACCGCCGCTTCTCGCGCGAGCAGCTGGCCCGCGAGCTGAACCTGGCCGGCGGGGCGTCCCGCCTGACCGACCTCGTCGTGAACGTCATGGGCTACGACTACGACCTGGACTTCGCCGGCAGCCCCGCCTCCTCCCGGCTGCTCTCCATAGGCCCCGTGGACGACGTGTCCCTGTTCGTCTCCGAACGGGCCGAGGGGACCGGCCCGTTGATCGGCTTCGACACCAACCCGGCCCTGTACCACCCCGACGACGTCCGGCTGCACCAGCAGGCCGTCGTCGGCTTCCTCACCGCGCTCGCCGGCGCGGAGTCCGGCACCCCGGTGCGCGACCTCCCGCTCCTCGACGAGGAGACCGCCGGCGCGCTGCTCGCCCGGGGACGGGGCGCCGCCCTGCCGGCCGGGACCACCGCCACGAGCCTGCCCGAGGCGTTCGCGGCGCGCGCGCGCAGCGCCCCCGACGCCCCCGCCGTGGTGGACGGCGCCGTCACGCTCTCGTACCGCGAACTGGCGCGGACCGCCACGGACCTGGCCCGCGCCCTGACCGGATGGGGAATCGGCGCCGAGGACGGCGTCGGCGTCCTCGTGAGCCGCTCGGCGGCCGTCGTGACCGCCACGCTCGGCGCGGTGGGCGCGGGGGCCGCGTACGTCCCGATGGACGCCGCCTGGCCGGCCGAACGGCTGGACCGCGTCACCGGGACCGCCCGGGTGCGGGCCCTCGTCGTGGACGAACAGGCCGCGGGCCAGGACTGGGTGAAGGGGGCGGCCACGAGGCTCCCGGTGGTCGTGGTCGACGGACGGGGCGCCGTCCTCCGGGGCGGACCCGGACGGCCGGGCCCGCTGCCGCGCGTGATGCGCGGCGACCGGCTCGCGTACGTCATGTTCACCTCGGGCTCCACCGGGCTCCCCAAGGGCGTCGGCGTGAGCCACGCCGACGTCCTCGCCCTGGCCGCCGATTCCGCCTGGCACGGGGGCGCCTCCGACGCGGTCCTGATGCACTCGGCGTACGTCTTCGACGCGTCCACGTTCGAGATCTGGGCACCGCTGCTCAACGGCGGACGGGTCGTCGTCGCCCCTCCGGGCCTCCTGGACGCGCGGACGCTCAGGGAGGTGACGGCCCGGTCCGGCGTGACCTCGGCGTTCCTGACCACCGCGCTGTGCAACGTCATCGCCGAGACGGACCCGGCCGCGTTCGCGGGGCTGCGCCTGGTCGCCGCCGGCGGCGAGGCCGCCGCCCCCGGCCTGATGCGGCGGACGGCCGCCGCCGCACCCCGCACCAGGGTCCTGCACGTGTACGGCCCCACCGAGACCACCACGTTCGCCTCCCGCCACACCGTCCGCGCCGACGCCCCCGGCGTCCCGCCCATCGGCCGGCCCCTCGACGGGACGCGCCTGTACGTGCTCGACGACTCCCTCCGCCCCGTGCCCCCCGGCGTCGTGGGCGAGCTGTACGTGGGCGGCGCCGGCGTCGCCCGCGGATACCTGGGCCGCCCCGGGCCGACCGCCACCCGCTTCGTCGCCGACCCGTACGGCACCGGCGGCGCCCGGATGTACCGCACCGGCGACCTGGCCCGCTGGACGGCGCACGGGGACGTCGAGTACGTCGCGCGGGCCGACGGACAGATCAAGCTCCGCGGCTTCCGGATCGAGCCGGCCGAGATCGAGAACGCCCTGCTCGCCGACCCCGCCGTCCGGGACGCCCGCGTCCTGGTGCGCGAGGACGCGCCGGGCGACCGCCGGCTCGTCGCCTACGTCGTACCGGCCCCCGGGACGCGCCCGGACGGCCCCGCCCTCGCCCACGGCCTCGGCCGCGTCCTGCCGGGGTACATGGTGCCCTCCGCGTTCGTCCTCCTCGACGCCCTGCCGCTGAACGCCAACGGCAAGGTCGACCGGCGCGCCCTGCCCGCGCCCCAGGCACCCGCCGCCGGGGGGACCGCCCCGCGCACACCGCACGAGGAGGTGCTGGCGGGCCTGTTCGCCGACGTCCTCGGGGTGCCGTCCGTGGGCGTGGACGACGACTTCTTCTCCCTCGGCGGCCACTCGCTGCTCGCCACCCGGCTCGTCGCGCGGATACGGGCCGCGACGGGCGCGGAGACCGAACTGAGGCAGCTCTTCGAGCACCCCACCGTCGCCTCCCTCGCCGCCGCCCTCGGCGGAGCCGGGAGGGCCCGTCCCGCCCTCGCCCCCCGCCACCGGCCCGACCCGCTCCCGCTGTCCTTCGCGCAGCGGCGGCTGTGGTTCCTCAACCGCGCCGAGGGTTCCGGGGACACCTACAACGTGCCGCTCGTCCTCGACCTCGAAGGACCGCTGGACACGGAGGCGCTGAGCGGCGCCCTGGGCGACGTGGTCGCCCGGCACGAGAGCCTGCGGACCGTGCTCGCCACGCACGACGGCGTGGCCCGCCAGGTCGTGTCCGACGCGCGCGCCGCCGCGTCCCTGGTCCCCCTCGCCGTCGAGACGCCCCCCGGGGACGCGCGGGCGGACGACTGGGCCGACCGCGCGGTACGGCGGCTGGCCTCGGCGCCCTTCGACCTCTCCACCGACCTCCCCGTCCGCGCCGGGCTGTTCGCCACCGGACCGGACCGGCACGTCCTGGCGGTCGTGCTCCACCACGTCGGCGCGGACGGCTGGTCGCTGGCCCCGTTCTGCCGGGACCTCGGCGCCGCCTACCGCGCCCGGACCACGGGCGGCACGCCCGACTGGCCCGCACTGCGCGTCCAGTACGCCGACTACACCCTGTGGCAGCGGGAACTGCTCGGTGACGACGACGACCCGGAGAGCCTGGCGGCGCGGCAGCTCGCCTTCTGGCGCGACGCCCTGCGCGGCGCCCCCGACCTGCTGCGACTGCCCCTGGACCGGCCCCGCCCGGCGGTCCCCGGACACCGGGGCGACGCGGTGCCGTTCGAACTGCCCGCCGCCGTGTACGCGCGGCTCGGCCGGCTCGCCCGCGAGACCGGCTGCACGCCCTTCATGGTCCTCCAGGCGGCACTCGCGGTGACCCTCCACGCCCACGGCGCGGGCACCGACATCCCGCTGGGCACCGCGGTGGCCGGCCGGACCGACGAGGCCCTGGACGACCTGGTGGGCTTCTTCGTCAACACCGTCGTCCTGCGCACGGACCTGACGGGCGACCCGACCTTCCGGGACCTGCTGCGCCGGGTGGCGGAGTTCGACCTCGCGGCCTTCGACCACGCCGACCTGCCGTTCGAGCGGCTGGTCGAGGAGCTCAACCCGGACCGGTCCGGCGGCCACCACCCGCTCTTCCAGACCATGCTGGTCCTCCAGAACCAGGGGCGGGCGGAGCTCGACCTGCCCGGCGTCACCGTGCGGGACCGGTCCCGGCACACCGGGATCAGCAAGTTCGACCTGACGTTCTCCCTGATCGAGACCCCGGAGGACCCGGACCTCCCGGAGGACGGCGCCGGCGCCGTCCGGCTCGGCGGCCACCTCGAGTACGCCACGGACCTCTTCGACCGCGACACGGCCCGCGCGCTCGCCGACCGCTTCGCCCGCGTCCTCACCCACGCCGTGACCGACCCCGGGCGGACCGTGGCGGACCTCGACCCGCTCGCACCCGGCGAGCGCGCGGAGATCCTGGAGCGGGGGCGCGGCGAGCGCTCCCCGCTGCCGGCCCGCACCGCGCCCGAGGCGGTGGGGGAGTGGGCCGCCCGCACCCCGGACGCCCCCGCCGTGCGCGACGCCCGCACCCGCCTCACGTACGCCGAACTCCACGCCCGCGCCGACTCCCTCGCCCGCGTGCTGCGCGAACACGGCGCCGGCCGCGACACCCTGGTGGCGCTCGCGGTCCCGGCGTCCGTGGACACCGTGGTGGCCATGCTGGCCGTCCTGCGGGCCGGAGCCGCCTACGTGCCCGTCGATCCCGGCTACCCCCCCGCCCGCATCCGGCAGACGCTGGACGACGCGCGGCCTGTCCTGCTGCTCACCGGCGCGGACGCCCCGGACGTCACGGCGGCGGACGGCGTCCCCCGCCTCTCCCTCGGCGCCCTCGGTGGTTCGGCCCCGCGTCCCGCCGACCCGGCCGCGCCCCTCCCGGCCCCGCCCCTCCCGGAGGACGCCGCCTACGTCATCTACACCTCCGGGTCGACCGGCCGCCCCAAGGGCGTGGTCGTCCCCCACGGGGCCCTCGCCAACCACATGGACTGGATGGCGCGCCACCTGGACCTGACCCGGGACGACCGGGTCCTCGCCCGCACCTCCACCAGCTTCGACGCCTCCGTGTGGGAGCTGTGGCTGCCGCTCGTCCACGGCGCCGAGGTCTGCGTGGCGCCCGCCGAGGCCAACCGGGACCCGCGCGAACTGGTCTCCTGGATGCGGCGGTTCGACGTCACCGTGGCCCAGTTCGTCCCCTCGCACCTCGCGTGTGTTCTTGCCGACGCCCCGGACGACGAGCCGCCGCCCCGCCCGCGGGCCGTCCTCTGCGGCGGCGAACCCCTCCCGCGCGCCCTCGCCGACGCCGTCGCCGCCCGGTGGCACGCCGAGCCGCACAACCTGTACGGACCGACCGAGACGACCATCGACGCCACCGCCCACCGGATGACCGCACCGGAGTCCGCCCCGGCCGGGCCCGGCGGGACCGTGCCCATCGGGCGGCCCGTCGACACGATGCGCGCCTACGTCCTCGACGGCCGGCTGCGCCCCGTACCGCCGGGCGTCACCGGAGAGCTGTACCTGTCGGGCCCCAACCTCGCCCGCGGCTACCTGGACCGCCCGGGGCTCACCGCCGCCCGGTTCGTGGCCGACCCGTTCGACGCCCCCGGGACGCGCATGTACCGGACCGGCGACCTGGTGCGGTGGAACCGCGACGGGCTGCTCGACTTCGTGGCCCGCGCCGACGACCAGGTCAAACTGCGCGGCTTCCGCATCGAACCCGGCGAGGTGGCCGCCGCGCTGCGGGCCCTGCCCGGCGTCACGTCCTCCTGCGCCGTGGTCCGCGAGGACGTCCCCGGACACCCCCGGCTCGTCGCGTACGCCGTCACCGCCGCCCCGGCGCCGGGCCCCACCGCCCTGCGGGACGCCCTCGCCGGGACGCTGCCGCACCACATGGTGCCCGAGGCGGTCGTCGTCCTCGACGCGCTGCCGCTGCTGCCCAACGGCAAGATCGACCGGGCCGCCCTGCCCGTTCCCGACGGGGCCACCGCGCGGACCGGCACCGACGAGGGACCGCGCACCCCCCGGGAGGAACTGGTCGCGGGCATCCTCGCCGACGTCCTGGAACGCCCGGAGGTCGGGCCGCACGACAGCTTCTTCGACCTCGGCGGGCACTCGCTCCTCGCCATGCGGGTCGTCAGCCGCGTCCGTGCCGTGCTCGGCGCCGACCTCGCCGTGCGCACCCTCTTCGAGCACCCGACGCCCGCCGCCCTCGCGCGCGTGCTGGACCCGGCGGGACCGCAGCGGCCCGCGGTGGTCCCCGCCCGGCGGCCCGACCCGCTGCCGCTGTCCTTCGCGCAGAGCCGGCTCTGGTTCCTCAACCGGATGGAGGGCCCCAGCTCCACCTACAACGTCCCCCTCGTCCTGGAGCTGCGCGGCGAACTGGACGCGGACGCCCTGCGCGACGCCCTGCGCGACGTCGTGGAACGGCACGAGTCGCTGCGCACCGTCTTCCCCGAACGGGACGGCGTGCCCCACCAGACCGTCCTCCCCGCCGACGCCGCCGCGCCCCGGCCGCCCGTCGAGAGCACGGCCCCGGCGGACCTGGAGGCGGCCGTCCTCGCCGCCGTGCGCGAACCGTTCGACGTGCTCACCGACCCGCCGCTGCGGGCCCGGCTGCTGCGCGCCGCCCCCGGACACCACGTCCTGGTCCTGGTCCTCCACCACATCGCCGGCGACGGCTGGTCCCTGGGCCCGCTGACCCGGGACCTGGGCGACGCCTACCGGGCCCGGCTGGCCGGCGAGGCCCCCGCGCCCGCGGCGGGCGGCACCCCGCTCCAGTACGCCGACTACACCCTCTGGCAGCACGACCTCCTCCGCGAGGACGGCGACGTGCTGCGGCGGCAGCTCGACCACTGGCACGGCGCGCTCGCGGGCCTGCCCGGACTGGTCGAACTGCCCCTCGACCGCCCCCGCCCCGCCACCGCGGACCCCCGCGGCGCCGTGGTGCCCTTCGACGTGCCGCCCGACCTGCACGCCGCGCTCCTCGGCCTGGCCCGCGCCTCGGGCAGCACCCTGTTCATGGTGCTCCAGGCCGCCGTGGCCACCCTGCTGCGGCAGCACGGCGCGGGTGACGACATCCCCCTCGGCTCGCCGGTCGCCGGCCGCACGGACGAGGCCCTGGAGGACCTGGTCGGCTTCTTCGTCAACACGCTGGTGCTGCGCACCGACCTGTCCGGCGACCCGACCTTCCGCGAACTCCTGGAGCGCGTCAGGGAGTTCGACCTCGCGGCCTACGCCCACCAGGACGTGCCGTTCGAACGGCTCGTGGAGAGCGTCAACCCCGTCCGGGCGCGCGACCACCACCCGCTCTTCCAGACCATGCTGGTCCTGCAGAACCAGCGGGCCGTCCGCCCCGACCTGCCCGGCCTCGCCGTCGAACACCGCCTCGTCCACAACGGACTGAGCAAGTTCGACCTCACCTTCGCGTTCGGCGAGGACGAGGAGGGCGGCCTGTCGGCGGGCATCGAGTACGCCACCGCCCTGTTCGACCGCGCCACCGCCGAAGCGCTCGCGGCCCGGCTCGTCCGGCTGCTCGGACAGGTGGCCGCCGCACCGGACCTGCGCCTGTCCGGGCACGATCCCCTCGCCCCGGACGAGCACGTCCGCCTCGCCCGTTGGGGCACCGGCCGGGACCTCCCCGCCGGCGCGGCGGACGGGACCCTGCCCGCGCTGTTCGCCCGTCAGGCGCGCCGCACCCCCGGCGCGGTGGCCGTCACCGACGGCGCGAACACCCTCTCCTACGCGGAACTCGACCGGATCTCCGCCGAACTCGCCGGCGTCCTCGCCGGCCTCGGCACCGGCCCCGAGGACTCCGTCGGCGTGTTCCTGGGCCGCTCGCCCGCCGTGGTCGCGGTCTCCCTCGGCACGGTCCGCGCGGCCGCCGCCTACGTACCGCTGGACGCGCGCTGGCCCGCCGAACGGCTCGACCAGGTCGCCTCCGTCGCACGGCCGCGCGTCCTGGTCGTGGACGAGGACACCGCCGCCTCCCCCTGGGTGACCGCGCGCGCCGGCCGCCTGCCGGTCGTCGTCGTGGACCGGACCGGCCGGGTCCTGCGGGGCGCGCCGGACCGGCCGGGCACCCCGGCGGCCGTGCCCGGCCCCGACGCCCTCGCCTACACCATGTTCACCTCCGGCTCCACCGGACTGCCCAAGGGCGTCGCCGTCGCCCACGCGGACGTCGCCGGGCTCGCGCGGGACTCGGCGTGGGCGGACGGCGCCGCCGACGCCGTCCTGATGCACTCCGCGTACGTCTTCGACGCGTCCACGTTCGAGATCTGGGTCCCCCTCCTGAACGGCGGCCGGGTCGTCGTGGCGCCGGAGGGCCTCCTGGAGGCCCGCACCCTCGACCACGCCGTCCACGAGCACGGGGTGACGGCCGTGTTCCTGACGACCGCCCTGTTCAACGTCGTCGCCGAGACCGACCCGGGAGCCTTCGCGGGCCTGCGGGTGGTGTGCGCGGGCGGCGAACTCGCCTCCCCCGACGCGATGCAGCGGGTCGCCGCCACCGCACCGGACACCCGGGTCCTGCACGTCTACGGCCCCACCGAGACCACCACCTTCGCCACCCGGTACGACGTCACGGCCGACCTCCCGTCCGGGCCGCCGCCCATCGGCCGCCCCCTGGACGGCATGCGGCTCCACGTCCTGGACGACGCGCTCCGCCCGGTCCCGCCGGGGGTCGTGGGCGAGCTGTACCTCGCGGGACGCGGAGTGGCGCGCGGCTACACCGGACGCCCCGGCCCGACCGCCACGCGGTTCGTCGCCGACCCCTTCGCGGCCGACGGCGGCCGCATGTACCGCACCGGCGACCTCGTGCGCTGGACCCCGGACGGACACATCGCCTACGTCACCCGCGCCGACGGCCAGGTCAAGCTGCGCGGCTACCGCGTCGAACTCGGCGAGGTCGAGGCCGTCCTCGCCGGCCTCCCCGGGGTGGCCGACGCGTTCGCGCTGGTCCGCGAGGACGCGCCGGGCGACCGCAGGCTCGTCGCCTACGTCGTGCCGGCGGCCGGCGCGGACCCCGACCCCGCCGGGCTCGCCCGCGAGGTCGGCCGCGTCCTGCCCGGCTACATGGTGCCCGCCGCGATCGTCCCCCTCGACGCGCTCCCGCTGAACCCCAACGGGAAGGTGGACCGCGCCGCCCTGCCGGCACCCGTCCACGGGGCGCCCGTCCGGGGCCGGGCCCCGCGCACCGTCCGCGAGGAGGTCGTGTGCGGACTCTTCGCCGACCTCCTCGGCCTGCGGACCGTGGGCGCCGACGACGACTTCTTCGCCCTGGGCGGCCACTCCCTGCTCGCCACCCGCCTCGCCGCCCGGCTGCGCACCGTGCTCGACGTGGAGGTCGAGGTCAGGACCGTCTTCGACCACCCGACGCCCGCCGCGCTCGCGGCCGTCCTGGACGGCGCGGGGACGGCCCGGACCCGCCTGGAACGGACCGCGCGCCGCCCCGACCCCATGCCGCTGTCGTACGCGCAGCAGCGCCTGTGGTTCCTCCACCGGTTCGAGGGCCCCGGCGCCACGTACAACGTGCCCCTGGTGCTGCGCCTGGACGGCCCGCTGGACACGGACGCCCTCACCCGCGCCCTCACGGACGTGGTCGAGCGCCACGAGACCCTGCGCACCGTCTTCCCCGACACCGGGGGCGTGCCGGGCCAGCTGGTGCTCGACGCGGCGGGCGCCGACATCGACCTCACCCCCCGCGACGTCGCGCCGGAGCTGCTGGACGCGGTGCTGAGCGCCGAGACCGCCCACGCCTTCGACGTGAGCGCCGAACGGCCGGTACGGGCCCGGATGCTCCGCCTCGGAGCCGAGTCCCACGTCCTGGTGCTCCTCGTCCACCACATCGCCGGGGACGGCTGGTCCCTCGCGCCGCTCGCCCGCGACCTCGGCACGGCCTACCGCGCCCGTACGGCGGGCGGGGAACCCTCCTGGGCCGAACTGCCCGTCCAGTACGCCGACTACACCCTCTGGCAGCGGGAACTCCTCGGCGACGAGGAGGACCCCTCCGGCACGGCCGCCCGGCAGCTCGCGTTCTGGCGGACCGCGCTCGCCGGCCTGCCCGACCTCCTCGACCTGCCGCTCGACCGGCCGCGTCCGGCCGTCGCCACCCACCGAGGCGACGCGTTCGCCTTCCCGGTGGACGCCGCGACGCACCGGGCCCTCACCGACCTCGCCCGGTCCCGGGGGTGCAGCCTCTTCATGGTGCTCCAGGCCGCCCTCTCCGTCCTGCTCCACGCACACGGCGCCGGGGAGGACATCCCGCTGGGCACCCCCGTCGCGGGCCGCACCGACGAAGCCCTCGACGACCTCGTCGGCTTCTTCGTCAACACGCTGGTCCTGCGCACCGACCTGACCGGGAACCCCACGTTCGAACAGGTTCTCGACCGGGTGCGGGAGTTCGACCTCGCGGCCTACGCCCACCAGGACGTGCCGTTCGAACGGCTCGTGGACGCGCTGGACCCGGAACGGGCCCAGAACCGCCACCCGCTGTTCCAGACCATGCTCGTCCTCCAGAACCACGCCGCGGCGGACATGGAACTGCCGGGCCTGACGGTGACGGAGCAGCCGGTGCGCACCGGCATCAGCAAGTTCGACCTGACGTTCACCTTCACCGAGCGCCACGACGGGGACGGCGGGCCGGCGGGGCTCGACGGCACCCTCGAATTCGCCACCGACCTCTTCGCGCACCCCACCGCGCACGCCCTGGCCGACCGGCTGACCCTGCTCCTCGGCACGCTCGCCGCCGACCCCCGCCGGCGCGTCCGGGCGGTGGACGTCCTGACGCCGGAGGAGCGGACCGCGCTGGTGCGGACCGGTCACGGCCCGGCCCGGGAGGTGCGGGAGCGGACCGTGCCCGCGGCGTTCCGCGCCCAGCGCGACCGCACCCCAGAGGCGGTCGCCGTACGGGGCGCCGGCCGGGACCTGACGTTCGCCGAACTCGACGCCCTCTCCGACGACACGGCGCGGCTCCTGCGGGGACGCGGGGTCGGACGCGGCGACCTGGTGGCGCTGGCGCTGCCCGGCACCGCGCACCAGGTGGTGGCGATGCTGGCCGTCGCCAAGGCGGGCGCCGCGTGGCTGCCGATCGACCCGGAGTACCCCGCCGCGCGGATCGGCCACATGGTCGACGACGCCCGGCCCGTCCTCCTGGTGACCTCGGCGGCGAACCGGGCGGCGCTGCCGGAACTGCCGGTGCCGGTCCTCGTGCTCGACGGACCGGAGGACGCGCCGGGGACCGCCCGCGCCGACGGCCCGGCGGCCGTACCGGAAGCGGGTCCGGCGACCGGTCCGGACCCGCTGGACGCCGCCTACGTCATCCACACCTCCGGATCGACCGGCCGCCCCAAGGGCGTCGTCGTCACCCACGCCGCGCTCACCAACCACATGGCCTGGATGGCGGACCACCTGTCCCTCACCGGCGACGACCGGATCCTCGCCCGCACCTCGCCGAGTTTCGACGCCTCGGTGTGGGAGACCTGGCTCCCCCTGCTGCACGGCGGCTCCACCTGCCCGGTGCCGCCGGCGCTCAACCACGATCCGGCCGGACTGCTGGCCCGGATGCGCGAGACGGGGGTGACCGTCGCCCAGTTCGTGCCCTCGCTCCTGGCCCTCGTCCTCGACGAGACCGGACACGAGGAACCGCCCGCCACCCTGCGGGCCGTCCTGTGCGGCGGCGAGCCGCTGACCGCGTCCCTGGCCCGGCGCGCCGCACGGGCCTGGTCCGCCGGGGTCCACAACCTGTACGGCCCCACCGAGGCGACCATCGACGCCACCGCCCACCACCACCGCCCCGCCGCCGGGACCGCGTCCCGCGCGGAGGGCACGGTGCCCCTGGGCCGGCCCGTCGACAACACCCGCGCGTACGTCCTCGACGCGGGCCTGCGCCCGGTCCCCCCGGGCGTCACGGGCGAGCTGTACCTCGCGGGCGAGGGCCTGGCCCGCGGCTACCTGGGGCGCCCCGGCCTGACCGGCGCCCGGTTCGTCGCCGACCCGTTCGGCCCCGGCGGGACGCGGATGTACCGCACGGGCGACCTCGTCCGCCGCGACGCGGACGGCACCCTCACCCACGTGGGCCGCGCCGACGACCAGGTCAAGCTGCACGGCCTGCGCATCGAGCCCGGCGAGATCGAGGCCGCCCTCACCGCGCTCGACGGTGTCGGCACCGCCCTCGTCCTCGTCCGCGAGGACCGGCCCGGCGAGCAGCGCCTCGTCGCCTACGCCGTCCCCGAACCCGGCGGCGCCCTCCCGGACGCCCGCGCCCTGCGGGAACGGCTGGCCCCCGTCCTCCCGCCGTACATGATCCCCGCCGACTTCGTCCCCCTGGACGCGCTGCCGCTGCTGCCCAACGGCAAGACCGACCGGCGGGCGCTGCCCGCCCCCGAGCGCCCCGCCGCCGGGGCCGGACGGAAGGACGGGGGCGAGCCGCGCACCCCGCGCGAACGCGTCCTGTGCGACGTGTTCGCCTCCGTGCTCCGGGTGCCCGGGGTCCGCGCCGACGACGACTTCTTCGCCCTGGGCGGCGACAGCATCCTCTCCATCCAGCTGGTCAGCCGCGCCCGCGAGGCCCGGCTCTCCCTCACCCCCCGCGACGTCTTCCTGCACCGCACGCCCGCGGGCATCGCGGCGGTCGCCACCGAACAGGACGGGCGGACGGGCGCCCCGGCCGACGACGGCGTGGGCACGATGCCGCTCACGCCCATCGCGGCCTGGTTCCTCGACCGGCCCGGCCCCACGGACGGCTACAACCAGTCCGCGGTGGTACGGACCCCCGCCGGCGCCGACGGGGAACGCCTGACCGCCGCGCTCCAGCTCCTGGTCGACCACCACGACATGCTGCGGGTACGGGTCACCCGCACCGCCGGGGGCGAGGCGGCCCTGGAGACCCTGCCGCGGGGGACCGTGCCGGTCCGCCCCCGCCTCACCCGGATCGACGGCGGGGGGCTGGGCGAGGACGGGATGCGCGCCGCGCTCGCCGCGGCGGGGGAGGAGGCCAGGCGCCGGCTGCGGCCCGCGCACGGCGAGGTGTTCGAGGCGGTGTGGTGCGACGCCGGACCGCGGGCGCGCGGACGGCTGCTGCTCGTCGTGCACCACCTGGCGGTCGACGCGGTGTCCTGGCGCGTCCTCGCCGAGGACCTGGCCACCGCCTGGCACGCCGTGTCCGGCGACACCGGCCCGGCCGCCGGGGACCCCGCCCACGACGGCGCCGCGCCCACCGCCGGGGACCCCGCCTCCGGCGCCCCCGCGCCCCGGACCCCGGTCCTGCCCCCCGTCACCACCTCCTACCGGGCCTGGGCGCGCCTCCTCGCCGCGCAGGCCCGGGAGGGCACGCGGGCGGCGGAACTCCCGCTGTGGGAGCGGACGCTGCGGGCGTCCGGCCCGCCCCTGGGCCACCGGCTCCTCGACCCGGCCCGGGACACGGCGGGCCGGACCCGGACCCTGACCACCCGCCCGGCGGGCTCCCGCACGGAGGCCCTGCTCACCACCGCCCCCGCCGCCTTCCACGCGGGCGTGGACGACGTCCTCCTCGCGGCGCTCGCCCTCGCCGTCCGCTCCTGGTGGGCCGGACACGCCGGACGGGCCGGTGCCGCGCCGGACCCGGACGGCACCGGCGTACTGATCGACCTGGAGAGCCACGGCCGCGAGCAGATCACCGAGGACCTCGACCTGTCCCGCACGGTCGGCTGGTTCACCAGCCTCTACCCGGTCCTGCTCGACCCCGGCCCCCTCGACCCGCGCGACCCCGCCCGCTTCGACGCGGGGCTCGTGGACCGGGCCGTCAAGCGCGTCAAGGAACAACTGCGCGCCGTCCCCGACCACGGCATCGGCTACGGCGTGCTGCGCCGGCTCGCCTCCGACACGCGGGCCCGCCTGGAGGGCGCGGCCGAACCCCGGATCGGCTTCAACTACCTGGGCCGGTACGCGGTCGCGGACCCGGCGGACGGCCCGGACGGCGGGGGCGGTGACTGGGAGGTGCTGCTCGACGGCGGCGGCCCGGCCGCCCAGGACCCGGACATGCCGGTCCACCACGTCCTGGACATCAACGCCCACACCGAGGACGGGCCCGGAGGACCGCGCCTGGTGACGCGCTGGACCTGGCCCGCCGGCCTGCTCGCCGAGACGGACGTGACGGCGCTCGCCGACGCCTTCGACCGGGCCCTGCGGGCGATCGCCGAACACGCCGGACGGCCCGACACGGGCGGCTGGACGCCGTCCGACCTTCCCCTGGTCTCCCTCGACCAGTCCCAGCTCGACCGACTGCAGAACAAGTGGGGTGGACGCAAGTGACCGGTTTCCAGTTGGAAGACGTACTGCCGCTGACGCCGTTGCAGGCAGGCATGCTCTTCCACGCGCTGTACGACTCCGACGCCGTGGACGTCTACACCGCGCAGTTCGTCTTCGAACTGGAGGGGCACGTCGACGCGACCGCGCTGCGCGCCGCCGTCGGCACGCTGCTGAGGCGGCACGCCAACCTCCGCGTGGGCTTCCTCCACGAGGACCTGGACGAGCCGGTGCAGGCCGTGGCCGCCGACGTGCCGGTCCCCCTGGAGCAGCACGACCTCACGCGGGGGGACGGCACGACGGGGGAGCGCGTCCGGGCCTTCCTCGCCGCGGACCGCACCCGCCGCTTCGACCTCACCACCCCGCCGCTGATGCGGTTCGCCCTGCTGCGCACCGGCCCCTCCCACCACCGCCTGGTGATGACGAGCCACCACATCCTCCTCGACGGCTGGTCGATGCCGCTGCTCGTGCGCGAACTGTTCGAGCTGTACGCCCACCGGGGCGACGACGCCACCCTGCCGCGCGTCACCCCGTACCGCACCTACCTGGCCTGGCTGGCCGGACAGGACCGGCACGCCGCCCTCGACGCCTGGCGCGCCGCGCTGGCGGGCGTCGAGGCGCCGACGCTGCTCGCCGGACGCGGCGGGACGGAGGCGGCGGGCTCCGGCGAACTGCCCGAGACCCTGGTCCTCGAACTCGACACGGCGACCAGCGAGCGGCTGAGGGCGACCGCCCGCGCCCACCGGCTCACCCTCAACACCCTGGTCCAGGGCGCCTGGGGACTGCTGCTCTCCCGGCTCACCGGCCGTTCCGACGTCCTGTTCGGGACGACCGTGTCCGGCCGCCCGCCGGAACTTCCCGGCGTCGAGTCGATGATCGGCCTGTTCATCAACACCGTGCCGGTGCGGCTCGCCCCCCGTCCGGGCGAGACCCTCGCCGGCCTCCTGACCCGGCTCCAGGACGAGCAGGGCCGCCTCCTCGGCAGCCAGCACGTGGGACTGACCGAGATACGCGGGGTCACCGGCCTCGACACCCTCTTCGACACGCTGGCCGTGTTCGAGAACTACCCGCTGGACGAGGAGACCCTGCGCACCGCCCGGCAGGGCCTGCCCGGCCTGACCGTCACCGGGTTCTCGGGCACGGACGCCGCGCACTACCCGCTCACCCTCACCATCGCCCCCGGCGACGCGCTGCGCGTCACCTTCGGCTTCCGCGCCGCCGTCCTGGACCGGGACGAGGTGGCCCGCACGGTCGCCCGGATGAGGAACCTCCTGACGACCCTCGCCGAGGGTCTCGACCGGCGGGTCGACGCCGTGTCCGTCCTCCTCGACGGAGAACGGGAGGAGCTGCTCGCCCGGGGGGCGGGCGCCGCGCTCCCGCCCGCCGCGTCCGCCACGAGCCTCCCGGACGCCGTCGCCCGGCACGCCGCCGCCCGCCCGGACGCGGTGGCGGTCACCGGAGCGGACGCGCGCCTGACGTACGGAGAGCTGTGCGCCCTCGCCGACGCCCTGGCGGGCGCCCTGACCGGGCTCGGCGCGGCCCCGGAGGAGGGCGTCGGCCTCCTCCTGGGCCGCTCGCCCGCCCAGGTCACCGCCGCCCTCGGGGTCCTGCGGGCCGGCGCCTCCTACGTACCCCTGGACCCGCGCTGGCCCGGGGACCGGCTCTCCCGGGTCACCGGGGCCGCCGCCCCGCGCCTCCTGGTCGTCGACACCGGCACCCGGGAACACCCGTGGGTGCGTTCCCTCGGTCCCGGGACGCGGGTGGTGACCGTGGACGCCCTCGGCCGCGTACGGGACGGAGCCCCGGCCGCCCCCGGCCCGCTGCCCCCCGTCACCGGCGGCGCCCGCCTCGCGTACACCATGTTCACGTCGGGCTCCACCGGCCTGCCGAAGGCCGTCGGCGTCACCCACGCCGACATCGCGGCGCTCGCGGCCGACCGGACCTGGGACGGCACGACCGACGCGGTCCTGATGCACTCGGCCTACGTCTTCGACGCGGCCACCTTCGAGATCTGGGTGCCCCTGCTGCGCGGCAGCCGGATCGTGACGGCGCCGGAGGGCGTCCTCCAGCCCGCCCGGCTGCGGGAGGCCGTCACCCGGGACGGGGTGACCGCCGCCTTCCTCACCACGGCCCTCTTCAACGTGTTCGCCGAGACCGACCCGGACGCCCTGGGCCTGCTCCGGCTGGCCGCGGCCGGAGGGGAGGCCGCCGCGCCCGGAGTGCTCCAGCGGCTCGCCGCCGCCCACCCCGGCACGGTGGTCCTCAACGCGTACGGCCCCACCGAGGCGACCACCTTCGCCCTGCTGCACCGGGTCGGCGCCCACGACGCCCCCGGCGGCACACCGCCCGTCGGCCACCCGCTCGACGGGGTGCGCGCCCTCGTCCTGGACGCCTCGCTGCGTCCCGTGCCGGACGGCGCCGAGGGCGAGCTGTACCTGGCGGGTCCGGGCGTCGCACGCGGCTACCTCGGACGTCCGGGCCTGACGGCCACCCGGTTCGTCGCCGACCCCTCGGACCCGGCGGGCGGCCGCATGTACCGCACCGGCGACCTCGTGCGCCGCACCCAGGACGGGGACGTCGTCTACGCGGGCCGCGCCGACCAGCAGGTCAAATTGCGCGGCCACCGCATCGAGCCCGGCGAGATCGAGGCCGCGCTGCGCGCCCATCCCTCGGTGCGCGCCGCGTGCGTCGTCGTCCGCGAGGACCTGCCGGGCGACCGCGCCCTCACGGCCTACGTCGTCCCGGCCCCGGACCGCACGGCCGACCCGGCCGTCCTCACCGCCCACGTGGGCCGGTCCCTGCCCGCCTACATGGTGCCCTCGGCCGTGCTGCTCCTGGACGAACTGCCGATGACGCCCAACGGCAAGCTGGACCGGGCGGCGCTGCCGGTCCCGGCCCTCCCGGCCCTCCCGGCGGGCCGTGCGCCGCGCGGTGCGCGCGAGGAGATCCTCGCGGGGCTGTTCGCGGACGTGCTCGGCGTGCCGCGGGTCTCCGCCGACGACAACTTCTTCGCCCTGGGCGGCCATTCGCTCCTCGCCACCCTGCTCGTGGGCCGGATGCGCACGGCCCTGGACACCGAGACCGAGATCCGCACGCTCTTCGAGCACCCCACCGTCGCCTCGCTCGCTGCGGCCCTCGAGGACGCCGGGCGCCCGCCCCGTCCCGCCCTGGTCCCGCGGCGGCGGACCGGGGCCCTCCCCCTGTCGTACGCCCAGCGCCGGCTGTGGTTCCTCCACCGCCTCGAAGGCCCCTCGGCCACGTACAACGTCCCCTTCGTCGTACGCCTGGACGGCGGGCTCGACGCGGACGCCCTGCGCCGGGCCCTCCACGACGTCGTCGCCCGGCACTCGTCCCTGCGCACGGTCTTCCCCGCGTACGGGGACGGTTCGGAGTACGGGGACGGCCCGGAGCACGGGGACGGCCCGGCGTCCGGACGCCCCCCGGTCCAGCACGTGGTCGCCCCGGAGGACGTGCGGCTGCCGTTCGCCCACGAAGCCGTCGACGAGGGCAAGGCCGCGGACCGGATCGGCGCGGCCGTGGCCGAACCGATCGACATCGAACGCGAACTTCCCCTGCGCGCCACCCTGCTGCGCATCGCGGACGACTCCCACGTCCTGGTCCTCGTGATCCACCACATCGCCGCGGACGGCTCGTCCCTGGCCCCCCTCGTCCGCGACCTGGGCACCGCCTACCGCGCCCGCCTCGCGGGAGCGGCCCCGGCGTGGACCCCGCCGCCCGTCGACTACGGCGACTACACGCTGTGGCAGCGGGAGATCCTCGGCGACGCGGAGGACCCCGACGGCCTGCTCTCGGGGCAACTCGCCTTCTGGCGGGAGGCCCTGGCCGGACTGCCGGAACGCGTCGACCTGCCCTGCGACCGCCCGCGTCCCCCCGTGCCCCGGCACGAGGGCGCCACCCACCACTTCACCGTCGATCCCGCCACGGCCCGCCGGATCGCCGAACTCGCCCGCGCGCACGGATGCAGCGCCTTCATGGTGCTCCAGGCCGCCCTGGCGCTCCTCCTCTCCCGGCACGGCGCCGGCGAGGACGTCCCGCTCGGCACGGCCGTCGCCGGACGCACCGACGAGGCGACCGCCGACCTCATCGGCTTCTTCGTGAACACGCTGGTCCTGCGCACCGACCTGAGCGGCGACCCGACCTTCCGCGAACTCCTTGGACGCGTCAAGGAGTTCGACCTGGCCGCCTACGCGCACCAGGACGTGCCCTTCGAACGCCTCGTGGAACTGCTCAACCCGGCGCGCTCGCACCACCACCCGCTGTTCCAGACGATGCTGGTGCTCCAGAACCACGCCCCCGCCGCCCCCGCCGACCTCCCCGGCCTCACCGCCCGCGCGGTCCCGGTGGACCTGGGGGCCAGCAAGTTCGACCTGGCGTTCACCTTCGTGGAGACGCCCGGCGGCGACGACGCGCCCGGCGGCATGAGGGCCTCCGTCGACTACGCCACCGAACTCTTCGACGCGGACACGGTGCGCGGCCTCGCCGACCGGCTCGTCCGCCTCCTCACCGCCGTCACCGACGACCCGGAACTGCCCCTGCACGCCTACGACGTGCTCGGCGGCGCCGACCACGCGCGCCTCGCCCGGTGGGGGACCGGGCCGGTCCGCGACCTGCCGGGGGCGACCGTCCCCGAACTCTTCGCCCCGTGGGTACGCCGGGCCCCGGACGCCCCGGCGGTCCGCGACGCGCACACCACCCTGACCTACCGCGAACTCGACGCGCGCGCCGAAGCCCTAGCCCGGCGGCTCGCCGCACGGGGCGTCGGACCCGAGGACCGGGTGGCCGTGGCCCTGCCCCGGAGCGCCGACCTCGTCGTCGCGCTGCTCGGCGTGCTCAAGGCCGGCGCGGCCTACCTGCCCCTCGACACCGCCTACCCGGCCGCCCGGCTCGCGCACATGCTCGACGACGCGTCCCCCCGGCTGCTGCTCACCACCCCCGACCTGCACCGGGAACTCCCGCCGACGACGGTCCCGCACCTGTACGCGGAGGACGACACACCGCTCCCGGACCCGACCGCGCCCCTGCCGGTCCCGCTCCCCGCGCACCCGGCGTACGTCATCTACACCTCGGGTTCCACCGGCCGCCCCAAGGGCGTGGTCGTCACCCACCGGGGCGTCGGCGCGATGGCCGCGACCCAGCGGGAACGGCTGCGCCTCGCCCCCGGAAGCCGCGTCCTGCACCTGGCGTCGGTGAGCTTCGACGCCGCCTTCTGGGAGCTGTGCATGGCCCTGCTCTCCGGGGCCTGCCTGGAGATCGACGCCCGTGAGGCCCTGCTCCCCGGACCCGCCCTGGCCGCCCGGGTCCGCGAGCACGGCGTCACCCACCTCACCCTCCCGCCGGCCGCCCTCGCGGTGATGCCGCCGGACTCGCTCCCCGCCGGCACCACGATCGTCCTGGCCGGCGAGGCGTGCCCGCCCGCCCTCGTGCGCGCCTGGGCGCGGGGACGGCACCTCGTCAACGCCTACGGCCCCACGGAGACCACCGTCTGCGCCACCATGAGCGGCTTCCAGCACGCCGACGGACCGCTCGCCCCCGACCGCACGGTCCCGATCGGCGTCCCCGTCGACGGCACCCGGGTACGGGTCCTGGACGACCGCCTGGCCCCCGTGCCGCCCGGCGTGGTGGGGGAGTTGTACGTGTCCGGCGAGGGCCTGGCCCGCGGGTACCACGACCGCCCCGGGCTCACCGCGACCCGGTTCGTGGCCGACCCGTTCGACCCGGACGGGGGCCGCATGTACCGGACCGGCGACCTCGCGCGGTGGAACGCCCGGGGACAGCTCGAATACGCCGGGCGCGTGGACGACCAGGTCAAGCTGCGCGGCTTCCGGATCGAACTCGGCGAGGTCGAGGCGGCGCTCGCCGCGCTGCCCGGGGTCGCCGCCGCCTGCGCCGCCGTACGGGAGGACCGGCCGGGCGACCGCCGCCTCGTCGCCTACACCGTGCCCGCCGAGGGAGCGACGGGACCGGACGGGACGGAGGTGCGGGCCCGCCTCGCGGCCGTCCTGCCGGACCACATGGTGCCCTCCGCCCACGTACGGCTCGACGCCCTGCCGCTCACGCCCAACGGCAAGACCGACCGGCGCGCCCTCCCGGCGCCCGAAGGTCCGCGCGCAGGCGGGCGCGGGCCCCGGACGGACCGGGAACGGGCGTTGTGCGAGGTGTTCGCGGAGACGCTCGGGGTGCCGGAGATCGGCGTCACGGACGACTTCTTCGCCCACGGCGGGCACTCGCTGCTCGCCGTGGCGCTGGCCCGGCGGATCGAGGAGCGGTGCGGCCGGCGCCTGTCGCTGCGCGCGCTGTTCGCCGCCCCGACCGTCGAGGGTGTCGACCGCCTGCTGGGAGGGGCGGAGCCGGACGGCGGCGCACCGGCCGGGGACGAGGAGGTGGACTGGGCCGCCGAGGTCCGGCTCGCGGACGACATCACGGGCACCGGACGGGCCCCGGAGGCGCGCGCGGCGGACCGGCCGGACGGAGGGGGACGGCGGGGCGGCGCCCGGCCCTCGCCCAGGCCGTTCCTGACGGGCGCCTCCGGCTTCCTCGGCGCGTTCCTGCTGCGCGACCTGATCGAGACCACCGGCGGACCGGTCGACTGCCTGGTGCGGGCCCGGGACGAGCGGGACGGGGCGGACCGGCTGCGGGAGAACCTGCGGCGGTACGGCCTGTGGCGCGACCGCTACCGGGACCTGATCCGCCCCGTGCCCGGCGACCTCGCCGCTCCGGGCCTCGGCCTCGCGCCGGAGGTCCGGGCCGCGGTGGTGCGGCGGCTCGGACCGGTGTTCCACAACGGGGCGCGGGTCAACTTCGCGGCGGGCTACGGCGACCTGCGCGCCGCGAACGTCGCCGGGACCGGGGAACTGCTGCGCATGCTGGCCGAATCGGACTCGCCCGGCATGCACTACGTGTCCACGACCGGTGTCCATGCCCCGGCCCGGGGCCCGGTGACGGTCACGGAGTCCACGCCGACGGGTCCGGCCGGGGACCTGCCCGACGGCTACGCGCGGAGCAAGTGGGTGGCCGAGGGCCTGATCGGTCTGGCGCGCGAGCGCGGCCTCCCGGTCACCGTCT
The DNA here is from genome assembly GCF_042892575.1 of Streptomyces sp. NPDC001744. Classification (NCBI taxonomy): domain Bacteria; kingdom Bacillati; phylum Actinomycetota; class Actinomycetes; order Kitasatosporales; family Streptomycetaceae; genus Streptomyces; species Streptomyces sp. NPDC001744. Next base: position 662 of record NZ_JBIAUG010000003.1, on the reverse strand, counting down.
ACCGGCCGGGCCGCATCAGCGGCGACACCGCCACCGGCGCCTGCCAGGACCGCGACCTCCTGTGGCAGCTCATCAAGGGGTGCCTCCAGGCGGCGGCGGTGCCCGACCTGCCGCACGGAACGACCGGCTGGGTCCCCGTGGACTACGTCGGCGCGGCGGTCGTGGCGCTCGCGTCGGCCGGGCGCACCGGCACCGAGACCTTCCACCTCACCCACCCGTACCCGCCGGACCTGGAGCGGGTGTTCGCCGTCGCCGAGGCGGTCGGTTACGAACTCCGCAAGGTGCCCGCCGAGGAGTGGAGGTCCCTCGTCGCGGCGTGCCCGGACAACGCCGCCCAGCTCTTCCTCGGCGAAGGACAGGACGCCGGGGAGGTGGTGGACGGACGCCGCTTCGACTCCCGCCGCACCGCGGGGGCGGCGGCGGAGCTCGGCGTACGGCTCCCGGCCCTGACCGAGGAGGTCCTCGTGCGCTACCTGGCGTACTTCCGGGAGACGGGCTTCCTCCCGGCCCCGGGCGGGGTACGGGCCGGGGCGTGACCGGACCCGCCGGGGGGCCCCCCCCCCCCCCCGGCGCGGGGGCCCCCCGGGCCCCCCCCCCCCCACACAACGGCCACAGGGGGGAACCCCCCACGAAACCCCCCCCCCGGCCGAGCCCCGCCCAGA